>NZ_KV787829.1:0-74165 GCF_001807145.1 Enterobacter sp. HMSC16D10 | reverse complement strand
GCCGGGTGGCGGCTTCGCCTTACCCGGCCTACACGCCACTCAACCGTAGGCCGGGTAAGCGAAGCGCCACCCGGCTTTGCATTTAAATCCACGACAAGAAGCCCCATATATGAAGAATGCAACGTTCTACCTTCTGGACAACGACACCCATCAGGATGGACTCAGCGCCGTCGAACAGCTGGTGTGTGAAATTGCCGCAGAACGTTGGCGCGCAGGCAAACGCGTGTTGATAGCCTGTGAAGATGAGCAGCAGGCGATTCGTCTCGATGAAGCGCTGTGGGCCCGCCCGCCGGAGAGCTTTGTTCCGCATAACCTGTCAGGCGAAGGGCCACGCGGCGGGGCGCCGGTGGAAATTGCCTGGCCGCAAAAGCGCAACAGCAGCGCGCGCGACATTCTGATTAGCCTGCGGATAGATTTTGCAGATTTTGCCACCGCTTTCACAGAAGTGGTAGACTTTGTCCCTTACGAAGAATCCTTGAAACAACTGGCGCGCGAACGCTATAAAGCGTACCGCCTGGCTGGTTTTAACCTGAATACGGCAACCTGGAAATAATGGAAAAGACATATAACCCACGCGATATCGAACAGCCGCTTTACGAGCACTGGGAACAGCAGGGCTATTTCAAGCCTAACGGCGACGAAAGCAAAGAGTCCTTCTGCATCATGATCCCGCCGCCGAACGTCACCGGCAGTTTGCATATGGGTCATGCTTTCCAGCAGACCATCATGGACACCATGATCCGCTACCAGCGCATGCAGGGCAAAAACACCCTGTGGCAGGCGGGGACTGACCACGCGGGTATCGCGACCCAGATGGTGGTTGAGCGTAAAATTGCCGCTGAAGAAGGGAAAACCCGCCACGACTACGGTCGCGACGCGTTCATCGACAAAATCTGGCAGTGGAAAGCGGAATCTGGCGGCACCATTACCCGTCAGATGCGCCGTCTCGGCAACTCCGTGGACTGGGAGCGCGAGCGCTTCACCATGGATGAAGGCCTTTCCAACGCCGTGAAAGAAGTCTTCGTCCGCCTGTACAAAGAAGACCTGATTTACCGCGGCAAGCGCCTGGTTAACTGGGATCCAAAACTGCGCACCGCGATTTCCGATCTGGAAGTGGAAAACCGCGAGTCCAAGGGCTCCATGTGGCACATCCGCTATCCGCTGGCCGACGGCGCAAAAACCGCTGACGGTAAAGATTACCTGGTGGTCGCGACCACCCGTCCGGAAACCCTGCTGGGCGATACCGGCGTGGCCGTTAACCCGGAAGATCCGCGTTATAAAGATCTGATTGGCAAATTCGTGGTGCTGCCGCTGGTAAACCGCCGTATTCCGATTGTGGGCGACGAACACGCCGACATGGAAAAAGGCACCGGCTGCGTGAAAATCACCCCGGCGCACGACTTCAACGACTATGAAGTGGGTCGTCGTCACGCCCTGCCGATGATCAACATTCTGACCTTCGACGGCGATATCCGCGAAAGCGCAGAAGTGTACGACACCAAAGGCAACGAATCCGACGTTTATTCCAGCGACATCCCGGCCGAGTTCCAGAAGCTGGAACGCTTTGCCGCGCGTAAAGCGATTGTGGCTGCCGTTGACGCACTGGGCCTGCTGGAAGAGATCAAACCTCACGACCTGACCGTGCCGTACGGCGACCGTGGCGGCGTGGTTATCGAGCCAATGCTGACCGACCAGTGGTACGTGCGTGCCGACGTGCTGGCGAAACCGGCTGTGGAAGCGGTTGAAAACGGCAGCATTCAGTTCGTGCCGAAGCAGTACGAAAACATGTACTTCTCCTGGATGCGCGATATTCAGGACTGGTGTATCTCCCGTCAGCTGTGGTGGGGTCACCGTATCCCGGCATGGTACGACAACGAAGGCAATGTGTACGTTGGCCGCAGCGAAGATGAAGTGCGCCAGGAAAACAACCTGAGCGCTGACGTTGCCCTGCGTCAGGACGAAGACGTGCTGGATACCTGGTTCTCCTCCGCGCTGTGGACCTTCTCCACCCTCGGCTGGCCAGAAAACACCGACGCGCTGCGTCAGTTCCACCCAACCAGCGTGATGGTGTCCGGCTTCGACATTATCTTCTTCTGGATCGCCCGCATGATCATGATGACCATGCACTTCATCAAAGATGAAGACGGCAAGCCGCAGGTTCCATTCCATACCGTCTACATGACCGGTCTGATCCGCGACGACGAAGGCCAGAAGATGTCCAAATCCAAGGGTAACGTCATTGACCCGCTGGATATGGTTGACGGTATTTCTCTGGAAGAGCTGCTGGAAAAACGCACCGGCAACATGATGCAGCCTCAGCTGGCGGAGAAAATCCGCAAGCGCACCGAGAAACAGTTCCCGAACGGGATTGAGGCTCACGGTACCGACGCCCTGCGCTTCACCCTGGCAGCGCTGGCCTCGACCGGCCGTGACATCAACTGGGACATGAAGCGTCTGGAAGGTTACCGTAACTTCTGTAACAAGCTTTGGAACGCCAGCCGCTTTGTGCTGATGAACACCGAAGATCAGGATTGCGGCTTCAACGGCGGCGAGATGACCCTCTCCCTGGCCGACCGCTGGATCCTGGCGGAATTCAACCAGACCGTGAAAGCGTTCCGCGAGGCGCTGGACAGCTACCGCTTCGATATCGCGGCGGGCATTCTGTATGAATTCACCTGGAACCAGTTCTGTGACTGGTATCTGGAGCTGGCGAAGCCGGTCATGAACGGCGGCACTGAGGCGGAACTGCGCGGCACGCGCAACACGCTGATTACCGTTCTGGAAGGCCTGCTGCGCCTGGCGCATCCGGTTATTCCATTCATCACCGAGACCATCTGGCAGCGCGTGAAGGTGATTGCAGGCATCAACGCCGACACCATCATGCTGCAGCCGTTCCCGGCATTCGATGCAGCTAAGGTTGATGAAGCGGCGTCTGCGGATACCGAGTGGCTGAAGCAGGCGATCGTGGCGGTACGTAACATTCGTGCTGAAATGAACATCGCGCCGGGCAAACCGCTGGAGCTGCTGCTGCGCGGCTGTAGCGAAGCGGCCGTTCGTCGCGTCACCGAGAACAACACCTTCCTGAAAACCATGGCGCGTCTGGAAAGCATCACCGTGCTGCCTGCTGATGACAAAGGTCCGGTTTCCGTGACCAAAATCATCGACGGTGCCGAGCTGCTGATCCCGATGGCAGGTCTGATCGACAAAGACGCTGAGCTGGCTCGTCTGGCGAAAGAAGTGGCGAAAGTCGACGTGGAAATTGGCAAAATCGAAAGCAAACTGGCGAACGAAGGCTTTGTTGCCCGCGCGCCGGAAGCGGTCATCGCGAAAGAGCGTGAGCGTCTGGTTGCCTTCGCCGATGCGAAGACCAAGCTGATTGAGCAGCAGGCGGTTATCGCTGCCCTGTAATGCTTTTACCCCTTACGCTTCAGGGCGTAAGGGGTAACCTTCCTGAAAACTCCTCGCTTGCACTCCCCTTTCTGCGGTGCTATTAACAGCAGTTATGTGTCAATTTTTGTAATGAGTAATGCTATGAGCGTGATTACCCCCGTCGCGACGACGATGCGCCGGATCGCTGAGCAGGATAACCCGGCTATCGCCGCCGTTATTCGCACCGTTTCTGCCGAATATGGACTGACGGCTGACAAGGGCTACACGGTTGCCGACCCGAATCTGGACGCGCTTTTCCAGCTCTACAGCCAGCCTGGTCATGCCTACTGGGTCATCGAGCAGAACGGCCAGGTCGTGGGCGGCGGCGGCGTGGCGCCCCTCAGCTGCAGCGAGCCGGATATCTGCGAACTGCAGAAAATGTATTTCCTGCCAACGGCACGCGGACAAGGACTGGCAAAAAAGCTGGCGCTGATGGCGCTGGACCACGCGCGCAAGCAGGGTTTTACCCGCTGCTACCTTGAAACGACCGCCTTCCTCAAAGAGGCCATCGGCCTGTATGAACATCTGGGCTTTGAGCATATCGATGCGCCGCTGGGCTGTACCGGCCACGTTGATTGCGAAGTCAGAATGCTGAAAAGTCTGTAACTTTCGTTCCTGCCCTCTTCTGTTAAGCGGCTGTAAACTGAATGCTCTACACTCTCAGTTCACACCACAACGGGGGAAACACGATGTCGAAGATAAAAAGCTACGCCGCACCGCAGGCGGGTGCAGAACTTGAGCTGTACGAGTACGATGCGGGCGAACTAAAAGCAGAAGACGTCGAAGTACAGGTTGATTACTGCGGGATCTGCCACTCGGATCTCTCGATGATCGACAACGAATGGGGCTTCTCCAGCTATCCGCTGGTTGCCGGGCACGAAGTTATTGGCCGCGTCGTGGCGCTCGGTAGCGCCGCGCAGGACAAAGGGCTCAAAGTGGGACAGCGCGTGGGCATTGGCTGGACGGCACGCAGCTGCGGTCACTGCGATGCCTGTATCAGCGGCAATCAAATCAACTGCCTCGAAGGCGCCGTTCCCACCATTCTCAACAAAGGTGGTTTTGCCGATAAACTGCGCGCCGACTGGCAATGGGTCATCCCGCTGCCGGACAGCATTGATATCGAATCCGCCGGTCCGCTGCTGTGTGGCGGCATCACCGTCTTCAAGCCGCTGCTGATGCACCATATCACCGCTACCAGCCGCGTCGGCGTCATCGGTATCGGCGGACTGGGGCATATTGCCATTAAGCTGCTGCACGCGATGGGCTGTGAAGTCACGGCGTTCAGCTCGAACCCGGCGAAAGAGAAAGAAGTGCTGGCGATGGGGGCGGATAAAGTGGTGAACAGCCGCGATCCGCAAGCGCTGAACGCGCTGGCGGGCCAGTTTGACCTGATCATCAACACCGTGAACGTCGATCTCGACTGGCAGCCGTACTTTGAAGCGCTGGCCTACGGCGGTAACTTCCACACCGTGGGTGCGGTGATGAAGCCGCTGCCGGTTCCGGCGTTTACCCTGATCGGTGGGGATCGCAGCATCTCCGGTTCTGCAACCGGTACGCCGTACGAGCTGCGCAAACTGATGAAATTCGCCGGACGCACCAAAGTGGTGCCGACCACCGAACTGTATCCGATGTCAAAAATCAACGAAGCGATCCAGCACGTGCGCGACGGCAAAGCCCGCTACCGCGTGGTGCTGAAAGCAGATTTCTGATGTGAGTTTGCCGGGTGGCGGCTTCGCCTTACCCGGCCTACTTTCACTGCTGCGCCAATACGTTAAATACTTCCGCTACCGCGACCGCTCCCGGATCCATCACCCCATCCAGGTTCTCTTTATTGACATACGACGAGCGTCCCGCGCCGGCTTTCGCCATTTTTGCCGTTGCTTCTGCGCCCTGCTGCGCGGCCTGCGCTGCCGCCTGAATATTGCCTTTCTGTAACGCCTCCAGCGCTGGTTGCAGCGCATCGATCAGCGTGCGATCGCCAAGATCCGCTCCGCCGTACTGCTTCATCTGCGCAAGTCCACTGAGCAAGGCCTCCGGGAGCGTCTGACCATCGTGAAGCTTTTGCCCGGCCGCGGTAAAGAAGATCGACATCAGCACGCCGCTCGACCCGCCCATTACCGTAGCCAGCCGCTCGCCAACCAGCAGCAGCAGCTTAGGCACGTCATTAAGCGGGAGCGCGTTCTCCTCCAGGCGCTGCGCAATATCCCGCGCCCCTTGCGCAAAGGTAGAGCCGGTATCGCCATCCCCCACTTTAGCATCCAGCGCGTTCAGGCGGTTTTCCAGCTGGATCAGCGTTGTCGACACGGAGGAGACAAACGCACGAACCTGTGGATTGTCAGACGGAGTGTACTCCACACGGTCATGAATGGCGCTATGCGCCACGGTGCGCAGTGGCGCAAACGCGACGGGCTTCTGCCATCCCAGCGTCTCGACGTCGGCGTGAATCGCTTTTTCAAAGAAATCGTTGAGCTTCAGCAGCGTCAGAGAAAAGCCTTTCATATCCAGCGCGCTGACCAGTGGCGCAGGGCCAATCAGGTACGCGATATTCTCTTTCAGCGCCGAGTGCGCCAGCTCTTTGGTCAGCAGCGCCATCTCCAGCGCCGATACGCCGCCAAGATTGTTAATCAGCACCGCAAAACGCCCCTCCCCCGCCTGCGCGCGTAACGGCGTCACCAGGGTGTCGATAATGGCTTTGCTGTTTTGCGTATCCACCACGGAAGCCCCGGGCTCGCCGTGAATGCCCAGGCCCAGCTCGACATGGCCTTGCTTAATGCGCCCCTCTTCATCGTCGCTGCCCGGCAGGTTGCACGTTTGCATCGCTACGCCCAGGCTCCAGAGGTTATCGCAGGCCTGTTGCGCAATATCCCGCACCTCGCTCAGCGATTTCCCCTGTTCCGCCGCATAGCCCGCAATCTTGTGCACCAGCGCCGTGCCGGCAATACCGCGCGGCTGCTTGTTATCCGGCAGCGCGATATCGTCCGCCACAATCACCATCTCCACCTTCAGGCCGTAGCGTTTGGCCTTTTCAGCGGCCAGGCCGAAGTTCAGGCGGTCGCCGGTGTAGTTTTTGACGATCAGCAGACAGCCGCGATCGCCCGTGACCGCGACGATGGCATTCAGTACCGCATCCACGCTCGGCGAGGCAAACAGATCGCCGCACACTGCCGCCGTCAGCATCCCTTTGCCAACAAACCCGGCGTGTGCGGGTTCATGGCCTGAGCCGCCGCCGGAAATTACCGCCACGCGGCTTTTATCCCAGTCGCCGCGCGCGACGATCCTGATGGCCGGATCGATATCAAGCTTGACGAGATTGGCATGTGGCGCGGAAAGCAGTATGCCTTCAATGGCATCGTTGACCAGCTGTTTGCGATCGTTAAAGAAGAATCTGGACATAGTTTCCCACTATTTTGTGAACCGTATGCAAAAGCATAGTCCGCGCTGGATAATGCGCCGCAAAGTCAGCAATTTACTCAGCCGTTTTACCGTCAGGTTGCCTATACTCCACCCAGGACTACGAGAGGAAGCGCATCATGAGTACACCATTGTTAATTGCCCGGACGCTGGAAAAAGAGCTCTATTTACTGCCCGCGATGGCGAACCGCCACGGTCTGATCACCGGCGCGACCGGGACGGGGAAAACCGTCACCCTGCAAAAGCTGGCGGAGTCGCTTTCAGAGATTGGCGTACCGGTCTTTATGGCTGACGTAAAAGGCGATTTAACCGGTGTGGCTCAGGAAGGGACCGCCTCTGAAAAACTGCTCGAACGGTTGAAGAATATCGGCATCACGGACTGGACGCCGCACGGTAACCCGGTGGTGGTATGGGACATCTTCGGTGAAAAAGGCCACCCGGTGCGCGCCACCGTCTCCGATCTCGGTCCCTTGCTGCTGGCCCGTTTGCTTAACCTCAACGACGTGCAGTCCGGCGTATTGAATATCATCTTCCGTATTGCCGATGACCAGGGGTTGCTGCTGCTTGATTTCAAAGATCTGCGCGCCATTACGCAGTACATCGGCGATAACGCCAAATCCTTCCAGAACCAGTACGGCAACATCAGCAGCGCCTCGGTGGGCGCAATTCAGCGTGGCCTACTGACGCTGGAGCAACAGGGTGCCGAGCACTTCTTCGGCGAGCCAATGCTGGATATCAAAGACTGGATGCGCACCGACAGCAGCGGAAAAGGGATTATTAACATCCTGAGCTCCGAAAAGCTCTACCAGATGCCGAAACTCTACGCCGCCAGCCTGCTGTGGATGCTCTCTGAACTTTACGAACAGCTGCCAGAGGCGGGCGACCTTGAGAAGCCGAAGCTGGTGTTCTTCTTTGATGAAGCGCACCTGCTGTTCAACGATGCACCGCAGGTGCTGCTGGACAAGATCGAGCAGGTTATCCGCCTGATCCGTTCCAAAGGCGTCGGCGTCTGGTTTGTCTCGCAAAACCCGTCGGATATCCCCGACAACGTGCTGGGCCAGCTCGGCAACCGCGTACAGCACGCCCTGCGCGCCTTCACGCCGAAAGATCAAAAAGCGGTAAAAGCCGCCGCGCAAACCATGCGCGCCAATCCGGCCTTTGATACCGAAGCCGCCATTCAGGCGCTGGGCACCGGTGAAGCGCTGATCTCGTTCCTGGATGCGAAGGGCAGCCCGTCCGTAGTGGAACGCGCCATGGTCATTGCGCCTTGCTCGCGCATGGGGCCGGTGACCGACGATGAACGCAACGGCCTGATTAACCACTCACCGGTTTACGGGAAGTACGAAGACGAGGTGGATCGCGAATCTGCTTTCGAGATGCTGCAAAAAGGAGTCCAGGCGACAACGGAATCGCAGGATGCGCCTGCCGCTAAAGGGCAGTCTGTCGCCGTGGATGACGGCATTCTTGGTGGACTCAAAGACATCCTGTTCGGCAGCACCGGGCCGCGCAGCGGCAAACGCGACGGCGTAGTGCAGACCATGGCGAAAAGCGCCGCGCGACAGGTCACCAATCAGATCGTGCGCGGCATGCTGGGGAGTTTGTTAGGCGGCCGTCGCCGCTAGACGCGGAACCCACGGGCGGCCCAGCGCCGAACCCTGTACGCCGTTCTCCTGCAGGTAGCGGTCAATTTCCACCATCCCCGTCCAGCGGTTCTCACACCACAGCGGTGCCAGAAGCGTTGGTCGGCGGGCGCTGGCCGAGATGCGGTGGTAGACAATCTCCGGTGGCGTGTGGCGAATCATCTCCCCCGCCGTCACCGTATAGTCCTCAAGCTCGATACCGCTTAACCGCCCGGCCTCCCAGGCTTTCGCCATAATGCTGCCCTTCACGATATGCAGCGGATGAAGCTTGATGCCGTCCACGCCGGTTTCAACGACTTTTTCCAGCGTTTCAAGGGCATGCTGTTGACTTTCGCCGGGCAGACCGACAATCAGATGTGAACAGACCTTCAGCCCGCGCTCGCGTGCAAGCCGCGTGGTGCGCTGGTAGCAGGCGAAATCATGGCCACGGTTGATACGGTGCAGCGTTTTGTCATGTGCGGTTTGCAAGCCCAGCTCCAGCCAGATCTCGTAGCCTTGTTCTTTGTACTCGCTGAGCAGGTCCAGCACCGCGTCCGGTACGCAGTCCGGGCGGGTTCCCACGCACAGCCCAACGATGTTGGCCTGGCTGACGGCCTGCTGATACATCGATCGCAATACCTGCACCTCCGCCCACGTGCTGGTGTAAGCCTGAAAATAGGCCAGATACTGCTTCGCACGGTTCACCAGGCTGGCCTGATGAGCAAGCTGTTCAGCGATAGAGTTATGTTGCTGTGCTTCATCGGCAAACGACGCAACGTTACAGAAGGTGCAGCCTCCGCGCCCGATGGTGCCGTCGCGATTCGGGCAGCTAAACCCGCCGTGCAGCGTCAGCTTATGAACCTTTTGCCCGTAGCGCTGCAAAAGATCCCCACCAAACATATTGACTAATTTCTGTAACTGCATAATCTGATAGACCGTCCCGGAGAAAGGGGACAAGCCTGCCATTTTTAGCCTCTGTCGGCGATGACCTGGATCAATCGCCCTGGACGGCCTTTATCTATATGAATAAATAATCAGGATTACTGCAATTTCATTCACGCCGCATGTGATTACTTTTCCTTATGTTCTGATTGTTTTTTTCATTTATAGCGCCATCACTGAAAAACAGTGTGTTTATGCGGGTTTGCGGCCAATGCCAGATTATTGTTCTGCTATAAAACCGCTATTCAGCACGCTACATGGATAATACCGCTTTCATATAGTGAGTCAGATCACACTCCGCTGCGCTCTTTCAGGGCATTCATTCAATGTAAAATTAGTTAAATAACCTTAAAATACAAACAGATAAACTCTCTTTAGCACATTTTTGTATAAATAAGATTGCCATTTGACCTGTGTACCAATTCCCGATAAGTTGGAAATCCGCTGGAAGCTTTCTGGATGAGCGGCCTGCTCATCATATTTATGCAGTAATTGAGATTCCCTCTGAAGCAAGTCCTCAAACTTGTTTACCTGCGCGAAAGGATGAAAAAGAGGGCGAATGCGAGGTCCGCGTATGAAACGCAAACCCCGTCGCCATGCTCTTTCTGTGCCTGTGCGCCACGGTAAAGTTCAGTGGGAAGCCCGACGAGCCTGGGGAGGTTCACTGATATGTTGTACGATAAATCCCTTGAGAAGGATAACTGTGGTTTCGGCCTGATCGCCCACATAGAAGGCGAACCTAGCCACAAGGTGGTGCGTACCGCTATTCACGCACTGGCCCGTATGCAGCACCGTGGCGCCATTCTTGCCGATGGTAAAACTGGCGACGGTTGCGGCCTGCTGCTGCAAAAACCGGATCGTTTCTTCCGCATCGTGGCGGAAGAGCGCGGCTGGCGTTTAGCCAAAAACTACGCTGTCGGCATGCTGTTCCTGAATCAGGATCCTGAAAAAGCTGCCGCGTCACGCCGCATCGTCGAAGAAGAACTTCAGCGTGAAACCCTGTCGATTGTCGGCTGGCGCGATGTGCCAACCAACGAAGGGGTGCTCGGTGAAATCGCCCTCTCCTCGCTGCCTCGTATTGAACAGATTTTCGTCAATGCGCCTGCGGGCTGGCGTCCGCGTGATATGGAACGCCGTCTGTTTATTGCCCGCCGCCGCATTGAAAAACGTCTCCAGGACGATAAAGAGTTCTACGTCTGTAGCCTCTCTAACCTGGTGAACATCTATAAAGGTCTGTGTATGCCGGCTGACCTGCCGCGCTTCTACCTGGACCTGGCGGACCTGCGTCTGGAATCGGCCATTTGCCTGTTCCACCAGCGCTTCTCCACCAACACCGTTCCACGCTGGCCGCTGGCGCAGCCGTTCCGCTACCTGGCGCACAACGGCGAGATCAACACTATTACCGGTAACCGCCAGTGGGCCCGCGCCCGTACTTACAAGTTCCAGACGCCATTGATCCCTGACCTGCATGATGCCGCGCCGTTCGTGAACGAAACCGGCTCGGACTCCAGCTCGATGGATAACATGCTGGAACTGCTGCTGGCGGGCGGGATGGATATCGTGCGCGCCATGCGTCTGCTCGTGCCGCCGGCCTGGCAGAACAACCCGGATATGGACCCTGAGCTGCGCGCGTTCTTCGACTTTAACTCCATGCACATGGAGCCGTGGGACGGCCCGGCGGGCATCGTCATGTCCGACGGTCGTTTCGCTGCCTGTAACCTGGACCGTAACGGTCTGCGTCCGGCGCGCTACGTCATCACCAAAGATAAGCTCATCACCTGCGCCTCTGAAGTCGGCATCTGGGATTACCAGCCTGACGAAGTGGTCGAGAAAGGCCGCGTCGGTCCGGGCGAGCTGATGGTGATCGACACCCGCAGTGGACGCATCCTGCACTCCGCCGAAACCGACAACGATCTGAAGAGCCGCCACCCCTACAAAGAGTGGATGGAGAAAAACGTGCGTCGTCTGGTGCCGTTTGAAGATCTGTCGGATGAAGAAGTGGGCAGCCGCGAGCTGGACGATGACACCCTCGCGAGCTACCAGAAGCAGTTTAACTACAGCGCGGAAGAGCTGGACTCCGTCATCCGCGTGCTCGGTGAAAACGGCCAGGAAGCGGTCGGCTCGATGGGTGACGATACCCCGTTTGCCGTGCTCTCCAGCCAGCCGCGCATCATTTACGACTACTTCCGCCAGCAGTTTGCGCAGGTCACCAACCCGCCAATCGATCCGCTGCGTGAAGCCCACGTGATGTCGCTGGCCACCAGCATCGGTCGCGAGATGAACGTCTTCTGCGAGGCCGAAGGCCAGGCGCACCGTCTGACCTTTAAATCGCCGATCCTGCTGTACTCCGATTTCAAACAGCTCACCACCATGAAAGAGGAGCACTATCGCGCCGACACGCTCGATATTACCTTCGACGTGAACGACGCGAGCCTCGAAGAGACGGTGAATGCGCTGTGCGACAAAGCCGAACAGATGGTGCGTAACGGTACCGTGCTGCTGGTATTGTCCGACCGCAACATCGCGAAAAACCGTCTGCCGGTGCCTGCACCAATGGCGGTGGGCGCTATCCAGACGCGTCTGGTGGATAAGAGCCTGCGCTGCGACGCCAACATCATTGTTGAAACCGCCAGCGCGCGCGACCCGCACCACTTTGCCGTGCTGTTAGGCTTTGGCGCGACGGCGATCTACCCGTACCTGGCCTATGAAACGCTGGCCCGTCTGGTGGATACCCGCGCGATCGACAAAGATTACCGCGCGGTGATGCTGAACTACCGTAACGGCATCAACAAAGGTCTGTACAAGATCATGTCCAAAATGGGCATCTCGACCATTGCCTCCTACCGCTGCTCGAAGCTGTTTGAAGCGGTCGGCCTGCACGATGAGGTCGCCAACCTTTGCTTCCAGGGCGTGGTCAGCCGCATCGGCGGCGCCGGTTTTGCTGACTTCCAGCAGGATCTGGTGAACCTGTCCAAGCGCGCCTGGCTGGCACGTAAGCCGCTGGATCAGGGCGGTCTGCTGAAATACGTTCACGGCGGCGAGTATCATGCCTACAACCCTGACGTGGTGCGCACGCTGCAGCAGGCGGTTCAGAGCGGCGAATACAGTGATTATCAGCAGTACGCTGAACTGGTGAACAACCGTCCGGCGGCGACGCTGCGCGACCTCATTGCCCTGAATCCGGGTGATGAAGCGGTCAGCATTGACGAAGTCGAACCGGCATCCGAACTGTTCAAACGCTTCGATACCGCGGCGATGTCCATCGGCGCGCTGAGCCCGGAAGCCCACGAGGCGCTGGCGGAAGCCATGAACAGCATCGGTGGCAACTCTAACTCCGGCGAAGGCGGTGAAGATCCTGCCCGTTACGGCACCAACAAGGTGTCCCGTATCAAGCAGGTGGCATCCGGCCGCTTTGGCGTGACGCCAGCGTACCTGGTCAACGCCGACGTGATTCAGATTAAAGTCGCTCAGGGTGCGAAACCGGGCGAAGGCGGTCAGCTGCCGGGTGATAAAGTTACCCCGGACATCGCCAAACTGCGCTACTCGGTACCGGGCGTGACGCTGATCTCCCCGCCGCCGCACCACGATATCTACTCTATCGAGGACCTGGCGCAGCTGATTTTCGACCTGAAGCAGGTCAACCCGAAAGCGATGATCTCCGTGAAGCTGGTTTCCGAACCGGGCGTCGGCACCATTGCCACTGGCGTGGCGAAGGCCTATGCGGACCTTATCACCATCGCCGGTTATGACGGCGGTACCGGCGCAAGCCCGCTCTCCTCCGTGAAATATGCGGGCTGCCCGTGGGAACTTGGCCTGGTGGAAACCCAGCAGGCACTGGTCGCTAACGGTCTGCGTCACAAGATCCGTCTGCAGGTGGACGGTGGCCTGAAAACCGGCCTCGACATCATCAAGGCGGCGATTCTGGGTGCGGAAAGCTTTGGCTTCGGTACCGGCCCAATGGTTGCGCTCGGCTGTAAATACCTGCGTATTTGCCACCTGAACAACTGCGCAACCGGTGTTGCGACCCAGGACGAGAAGCTGCGTAAGAATCACTATCACGGTCTGCCGTTCAAAGTGACCAACTACTTTAACTTCATCGCTCGTGAAACCCGCGAGCTGATGGCGCAGCTGGGCGTGAAGCACCTGGTAGACCTGATTGGCCGTACCGACCTGCTGAAAGAGCTGGAAGGCTTCACGGCCAAGCAGCAGAAGCTGGAGCTGAGCAAGCTGCTGGAAACCGCGCAGCCGCATCCTGGCAAAGCGGTCTACTGCACCGAGAACAACCCGCCGTTCGACAACGGCGTGCTGAACGCGCAGCTGCTGCAGCAGGCGAAACCGTATGTGGACGACAAGCAGAGCAAAACGTTCTGGTTTGATATCCGCAACACCGACCGTTCCGTGGGTGCCTCCCTCTCCGGCTACATCGCGCAGACGCACGGTGACCAGGGGCTGGCGGCCGATCCGATTACCGCGCACTTCAGCGGTACTGCGGGTCAGAGCTTCGGCGTGTGGAACGCAGGCGGCGTTGAGCTGTACCTGACCGGCGATGCCAACGACTACGTCGGCAAAGGCATGGCGGGCGGTCTTCTGGCGGTACGTCCTCCGGTCGGCTCAGCCTTCCGCAGCCATGAAGCCAGCATTATCGGTAACACCTGTCTGTACGGCGCAACCGGCGGTCGTCTGTTTGCCGCGGGTCGTGCGGGCGAGCGTTTTGCGGTGCGTAACTCCGGTGCTATCACCGTGGTGGAAGGCATTGGCGATAACGGTTGTGAATACATGACGGGCGGGATTGTTTGCGTTCTGGGTAAAACCGGCGTGAACTTCGGCGCAGGCATGACGGGCGGTTTTGCCTACGTCCTGGATGAAGACGGTGAGTTCCGTAAACGCGTGAACCCTGAACTGGTAGAAGTGCTGGACGTTGACACGCTGGCCATTCACGAAGAACACCTGCGCGGTTTGATTACCGAACACGTGCAGCATACCGGTTCTTCGCGCGGCGAAGAGATCCTGGCTAACTGGCCGGCGTTCTCTGCGAAATTCGCGCTGGTTAAGCCGAAGTCCAGCGATGTTAAAGCCCTGTTGGGTCACCGTAGTCGTAGCGCAGCAGAGCTGCGCGTGCAGGCGCAGTAAGGAATTCAGATGAGCCAGAACGTATACCAGTTTATCGACCTGCAGCGTGTTGATCCGCCAAAGAAACCGCTGAAGATCCGCAAAATTGAATTTGTTGAAATCTACGAGCCGTTTTCAGAAGGCCAGGCCAAAGCACAGGCAGACCGCTGCCTGTCCTGCGGTAACCCTTACTGCGAATGGAAATGTCCGGTACACAACTACATCCCTAACTGGCTGAAGCTGGCCAACGAAGGACGTATTTTTGAAGCCGCCGAGCTGTCTCACCAGACCAACACCCTGCCGGAAGTGTGCGGCCGAGTGTGCCCTCAGGATCGTCTGTGCGAAGGTTCCTGTACGCTGAACGACGAGTTTGGCGCGGTGACCATCGGCAACATCGAGCGCTATATCAACGATAAAGCGTTTGAGATGGGCTGGCGTCCGGATATGACCGGCGTGAAGCAAACCGACAAGCGCGTGGCGATCATCGGCGCGGGCCCGGCGGGCCTGGCCTGTGCGGACGTGCTGACCCGCAACGGCGTGAAGGCGGTGGTCTTTGACCGCCATCCGGAGATTGGTGGCCTGCTGACCTTTGGTATCCCGGCCTTTAAGCTGGAAAAAGAGGTCATGACCCGTCGCCGTGAAATCTTCACCGGCATGGGCATTGAGTTCAAACTGAACACAGAAGTGGGCCGCGACGTACAGCTCGACGATCTGCTGAAGGATTACGACGCCGTGTTCCTGGGCGTGGGTACCTATCAGTCCATGCGCGGTGGTCTGGAAAACGAAGACGCACCGGGCGTTTATGACGCACTGCCGTTCCTGATTGCCAACACCAAGCAGATTATGGGTTACGGTGAAACCGCCGATGAGCCGTTCGTCAGCATGGAAGGCAAACGCGTGGTGGTGCTGGGCGGCGGTGATACCGCGATGGACTGCGTGCGAACCTCCATTCGTCAGAATGCGGCGCACGTTATCTGTGCCTACCGTCGTGACGAAGAGAACATGCCGGGCTCTAAGCGCGAAGTGAAAAACGCGCGTGAAGAGGGCGTGGAATTCCAGTTCAACATCCAGCCTCTGGGTATTGAAGTGAATGCCAACGGTAAAGTGAGCGGCGTGAAGATGGCGCGCACTGAGATGGGCGCACCGGATGCGAAAGGCCGTCGTCGCGCGGAAATCGTGGCAGGCTCCGAGCACGTGATCCCCGCTGACGCCGTGGTGATGGCGTTCGGTTTCCGCCCTCACAGCATGGAATGGCTGGCGAAGCACAGCGTTGAGCTGGACTCGCAGGGCCGTATTATTGCGCCAGAAGGCAGCGATAATGCCTTCCAGACCAGCAACCCGAAAATCTTCGCCGGTGGCGATATCGTTCGCGGTTCCGACCTGGTGGTGACGGCGATTGCCGAAGGGCGCAAAGCGGCTGACGGGATACTGAACTACCTGGAAGTGTAAAAAAAAGGGAATAAACCTTCCGGTTTATTCCCTTTGTTACCTACAGCGTAATCAAAAAAATTTCAGATATTTCAGCATGAAGGTTGCCAGCCTATCAATGCTTGAGTCAGCTGCAAGAAAAAACAGGCATTTCATTGGCGATAGAAATAATGAAGAGCTATTTTTTACTCTCCGAAATGCTACCTCGTCAGCAGAGTCCAGGTTAAGTCACTTTCCAGTACGGTTTGATCGGTGATGCGGCTAAACGCATTGTCATCCAGCACAGGTGATAGCGTGACCCGGAAATTCATCTGCTGGCCTGAAGGCACCTGATTATTATCAACCGCAATAACCGCTTCATTATTACGCACATAAAACGGCGAAGGCGTGCCGCTTTGCGGAGTAAAACCGAGCTGATCGACCGTTTTGCCGACGGTGTAATTTTTACCGTCGATGGTCATATCATCGATTTTAACCGCCATCCCGCCAGACTGGCCGAATGTGAAGCGCCCTTTATCGCCTGCCGTCCCCTGTAACAACACCGCCATTTGCTGCGGCTGCGGGCAGTAAACATTAACGTTGAGGGTACGGTCCGCCATTTTGTGCCAGTTCTGCTGGGTTTTATCGATATTATCTCGACGCATTTCATGGTAATCCACCACCGGCTGCGAAAGCGATATTTGGCAATCTTCCGCATTTGCAGTCGCCACGAAGAAAAGTATCCCCAGCGCTGTTAATCCTACTGTTTGTTGATAATTCATCGGCATACTCCGTTTACTTCTTCATAGAAGGCGTCTTCATTGCGTTTCTCAGGAAGAGCGAAATCGAGTTTGCACAAACGATTGTTGTTGGCGTCCATGGCGTACAGCGCCGGTAACTGATCCGCATCGTTGATAAAGACATGACCATCATCAACGACCGTCACAATGTAGTTGTCCTTCTCATCCACGATTGCCAGCCCTTTTCTCAGCGGCTGACCATCGGTTTGCTTCATACGCAGCATCACACGTCGGCTGTTCAGCACCTTGAAGTCAAGCTCGCTGACTGAAGCGTGACCTGCGGCGATATATCGAGTGCCGTTTGCCAGCGTCATATTCTGCGGCAGCTTGTTGGCATCCACTTCTATACGCGAATTGCGCCACTCGTTTAGCGAAGGTACAACCGCCTGTCCCCAGGCATCGGTCCAGACCGTACCCTGTGGCGTAGCGATTTCTACCCCGCTTTTCTTCTCGCTCAGTCTGGCAATCGCAAAGGTATCGCGAATCGCATACGGCGAGAACGTCACGCCATTTTTGTGCATAGCGATGCCGCCCGCCAGGGTGGCGTTATAGTTACGCTGGTGATCACCGTTGCTGCCACCACCCACGCTCAGCTGGGTGTAATGCAGATTGGTGTTAAGGTTACCGTTGAAGCTATTATCGCTGGACGACTGGTCACGATCGGCGGCGATATAGTAGTGTGTGTTTTCGCCCAGCGAACCGCTGTTGGCTACACCGTAAGTGGTATTGTCGCCCTGTTTGCGCATGTAAGTGCTGACAGACTGCCCCGGACTCAGCGGAATGCTGACGTTGATGTACAGCATTTCATCATCCTGGTCGTCATCGACGTTGCCCACAGCGCTTTGCCAGTTGGCGGTAACGCTGGCATATTTAAATGTCTTACCCCACGACAGAAGCAGATAGCGGGAATCCTCAGAGTTCCCGCTGCTCTGGTTATAGTTGAAGCCTGCTGAGAAAACGCCTGCCAGACCGGATGAGAAACGTATGCTGCCGGAGTAGGCGTTATCGTACCCCTGATAGTCATCGTCCATCGCTTCTGCCATCTCACGGTAGCCGCCGCTGTAGTGCGTCGCGCTGGTGGAAAGCGATACATGGGAGGAAAGCGTAAGATCGCTTCCTAGCTCGGTTTTAAGTCCACTGTTGCTGTCACCAAAAGACTCTTTGCTTGCCGCAACCGTCGTGGAAACAGACCAAAGATCGCTGATAAGAAAATCGGTACGACCGCCAGCTGCCTGGTAATCTTGAGCGGCAGTACCGGAGGCCAGAAGGTTCATCCACGGGAAAATGCGCCAGCCGTCGGAAACGTTCATCACCAGCGGATCGCTGTAGTCGCTATCGATGCTGCGTACCTGACCGGCAGACACGGTAAGCCCCTGCGGGCGAGAAAGATTTCGCTGCTTCACTGCGGCAGCAGGAACAATAAAGTGATTCGTGGAGCCGTCCGACTCTACGACGGAAACGTCTAAATCGACGTTGTTACGCGCAACCGGCACGTCATCCAGCGTAAATGGTCCCGCGGGCACGAGCGTACTGAAGATCAGCTGATTGTTCTGGCGAATCTCCACGCGAGCCTGGGAGGAACGGGCAATGCCTGACACGCTGACGCCGCTGCCGTCTTTTGTCAGCCCGCTAGTCGGCATAAGCTGGATACCGGTAATGGGTATGCCGCTCAGCACATTAGACATGGCATTAATTTCACCGACCTGCATGGTTAACTTCTGCGGGACAAAAACATGCTCTGCGTAGGTGTAAATGCTGTCGGCATTTTTCTTGCCATTGTCATCCGTCAGGATGTAATTACTGCGAAGCGACCAGTCAAATGCGTTAAAACCCGCTTCCAGATTGGCCTGCGAATAGCGGGTTTTGTCGCTACCGCCATATTCGTTACGGGTGCTGAAAAGCGAATAGTTGAGCATCCCGGCGGCACCGCCGTGCTGGAAGTTTCGGATATCCGACGACAGGCTGTTTACCGCTTCAGGCGGCAGATACAACTCAACGGCTTCCTGGTTTGGCAACGCGTTGATTACCGCTTTCGGGTAGTCGTCGCGGATGTTGTGGCACGCCTCGCCTGCCTTCAGGGGGACTGGCATGAGGCCTGCGAAATCAAGCAGATCGTTATCAAAACACAGCACGCCGTCCTTATTGAAACGGACGGCGGCCATTCCGCGATCTTCACCATTCACTTTAACGTTCACGGAATGGGTTCCGGGCAGAAAACGCGGTGCTTCAGCGAAATAATGGTTCAAGTCGCTCGATAACCCCAGCGTTTTCATTACCCCCGTATCAAACGTCACTTCCCTTGCGAGTACGGAGGCGGAGTCAAACATCATCAGAGGCAAGGTGCCGCAGAGAACTGCGCGGACACAAAGTGCAATACGGCTTTTTTTATTCACCGTTTGATCCCTATATTATTTATTTAATTCTGAGGTAAAACTCGGCACTTCAATGCCATAACGGCTGGCCGGGAAAAATTTAACGTGGCTATCACCGCTGCTCGTTTTGTTCAACGCAGCCGTCATCGTCTCACCTGGCAGAAGGTAAGTTTTGGAAAGCGTGGCGTTTGCGCCTGAAGGTTGTAATACGACTTTTTGTGCCAGACGAACAACGTACTTACTTGGGTTGGTTACTTTTACAGAAGATCCAACCGTAGACCATTTGAGATATTTCCACGCATCCGTCACGACCCCCAGCGTAGCCGGGCGTATTAGCACTGGAATATCCTGGCGAATATTAATGCCAATTTTAATTTTTTTATCGTCATTTTTTGGTGGAATACCGTCAAATGTGACGCGTTTTAAATGCTCAACATCCAGCGGCTGCTTGCTTTGCAAAATAAAACGAAGCTGCTGCGTTTGGCCCGGCTCAAGGCGAACCACAGGCTGCGTGACGATCAACTTAAGCCCCTGGTCGTCCGGCAGGTCTACAACGTTCGTATATAATAAGGATGGGTGTGAATCCGTATTTTTTACGTTAATGGTACCGCTGTGTGTGGCTTCATCAATAATTAGCAGGCTGGTTTCTGGCACCATACCTTCTGCATGCACCGCAAAATTGGCGGAGAATAAAGCGACAGTAAAAAGTGTTTTAAATATATTCGACCTTATGCATTGCATAATATTATCTCCTTGATAGCCCAACAGAACATTCCATGTTTATCGTGCTGTTAAAAAGAGAGTAAATGCAGAACATTCACTCTCTGGATTATTTTAAAATTACTTTTACTCAATAAAGTCTTACAGATAACGCAGGCTGATGGTCAACTGACCGTCAAGCTGAGTATCGTCCGTAATCGCCAGAGTTGTGGTGTCCTGAAGAGCCAGTGAAGTTGCCAGCGGGAAGGTCGCGGTCTGGAAGGCCAGCGGATCCAGAGAACCTGCAGACGCAACGGTGAAGTCACGAATATGGCTGCCCTGAGAAGAACCGTTGGTGGATTTGGTCCAGGTACCCGTCGCGTTCTGCTGATAGATTGGATCTACCGCAGCACCATCAGCCGTTACGCTGTCTACTTTAACTAGCAGAGCGTAAGAGCCAATGTTAACGCCACCCGCGGTTTTGCCCACACCGTAAGTTTGGCTAGCGCCTTTAATAATACCACCACCAAACATACCGTTTTCTACGGTCAGACCCGCGTTAGTATCAGCGCGATCGTCAACCATATTCCAGGACACTTTTGTTGCTGCGGTGCAGTTAATGGTCAGATCTATATTCTTCTGTCCCAACTGGTTGACAGCAGAAGCGTTCAGACTGCCCAAATTAATTGTACCGTAGTCAACAGTACCGCCGTTGCTTAATACTGGCGTACATGCTGCATTCGTCAGCGTACCTTTAACCTTCAGTACAGCTGAAGGGTCTGCAGCAAATGCTGAAGTCACACACAGAGAAAGCGCAGTAGCGAGTAAAACTTTTTTCACTTGTTAATCCTTAACATATGAGTAATTGCAATATTTAACCCAGTAATGATAAATACCTTTACCAGTTACTGATTGTCGTCATGCTTGTCAGCATGTGCACATAGTATTGTTTTTATAAATACATGCAATTTAGCAAAATTAACTATTCTATTAAGGATAACCACAAAATGATTTTTTCCTTATTTTATTAAGAAATTACCCAATCAAAAAAGAGATCAACATCAAAAAAATAATATTACTCAGAATTCCTCTTTACTTTTCTCATCGTTTTGATATTAGTTCACACCTCATTTATTCATGGGGTTTATAAATCTATTTAATTATTAATCAAGCAATGAAGAAACAAGAGATATAAACAATGCTTATTTAAAAATATTACAACGGTAGATTGATGCAGAAATAAAAAAAGCCAGTGATATCACTGGCTTTTTACAAACGGCGCAAGCGGATTTATTTCACAACGCGTAGCGCTGGGCGACCACCGCGCGGAGGCGGATCGTCATCAGGGTCATTGTCATCTTGATGATCGGGTTTGTCGCCATCGATAATTGACATCACCGTGTCGCTTTCACGCTCATCAGATGCGTTGTCATCATTCAGGCTGGCAACGTCTTCATCATATGCCGCTTCCGGCTCGAACATGGTACCCGCACCGTTTTCACGCGCGTAGATAGCCAGCACAGCAGCCAGCGGTACGGAAACCTGGCGCGGTACGCCGCCGAAACGCGCGTTGAAGCGCACTTCATCGTTTGCCAGCTCCAGGTTACCCACCGCGCGCGGGGCGATGTTCAGTACAATCTGTCCGTCACGTGCGTATTCCATTGGAACCAGCACGCCCGGCAACGTCACATCCACAACCAGGTGCGGCGTGAGCTGGTTATCCAGCAGCCATTCATAGAAGGCGCGCAGCAGATACGGACGGCGTGGGGTAAGTTGTGACATTTCCACAGTCATTAGCCTCGGCCGAGACGCATTTCACGTTCCGGTTCAGTTAAAGATGCCAGGAAAGAGTCGCGCTCAAAGACGCGAGTCATGTAGCCCTTCAGCTCTTTCGCGCCAGGACCGCTGAATTCTACGCCCAGGATTGGCAGACGCCACAGCAGAGGTGCCAGGTAGCAGTCTACCAGGCTGAACTCATCGCTCAGGAAGAACGGTTTCTGACCAAACACCGGGGCGATTGCCAGCAGCTCTTCACGCAGTTGCTTACGCGCAGCGTCGGCTTCCGCAGCGGATCCGCTGGTGATCACGTTCATCAGCGAATACCAGTCTTTTTCGATACGCTGCATGTACAGGCGGCTTTCACCACGCGCAACAGGGTAAACAGGCATCAGCGGCGGATGCGGGAAACGCTCATCCAGGTATTCCATAATGATACGGGATTCCCACAGGGTCAGCTCGCGATCCACCAGCGTCGGTACGCTTTGGCTCGGGTTGAGATCGATCAGATCCTGAGGCGGGTTATCCTTTTCCACATGCTCGATCTCAAAACTGACACCCTTCTCGGCCAGCACGATACGAACCTGATGGCTATAAATGTCAGTAGGACCAGAAAACAGCGTCATTACCGAACGTTTGTTGGCAGCGACAGCCATGAAAACCTCCAGGTATATTCAGAATTTTTACTGCTACCAGCCCAACAGGGGCCAGCCAGATGTTGTATCGCCCATCCCAGAGAAGACACATTGTTCAAGAATCGAACAAAAATCGAGTATTCACCGATATTTGGGCAGAAAATTGGATGATAGTTTACCAGATTTTGATGGCTTTGTGGTGAGGGGATTCTGGAAATGTGGAAAAAGAGAAGATATATGCATGGATATTGTGGATAACCTGCGCATTATCCATAAAAAAACCCGCCGAAGCGGGTTTTTCGCCAATCGTTCTGCGTAAGCAGAATGGATTAACGTTTGGAGAACTGTGGACGACGACGTGCTTTACGCAGACCCACTTTCTTACGTTCAACCTGACGCGCGTCACGAGTAACGAAGCCAGCTTTACGCAGTTCAGAACGCAGGGATTCGTCGTACTCCATCAGAGCGCGGGTGATACCGTGACGGATCGCACCTGCCTGACCGGAGATACCACCACCTTTAACGGTGATGTACAGATCCAGTTTTTCTACCATATCAACCAGTTCCAGCGGCTGGCGAACTACCATGCGGGCAGTTTCGCGACCGAAGTACTGTTCCAGAGAACGCTGGTTGATTACGATTTTACCACTGCCCGGTTTGATGAAAACGCGAGCTGCGGAACTTTTGCGGCGACCAGTGCCGTAGTATTGATTTTCAGCCATTGCCTATAATCCCGATTAGATGTCAAGAACTTGCGGTTGCTGTGCCGCGTGGTTGTGCTCGTTGCCTGCGTAAACTTTCAGTTTACGGAACATAGCACGACCCAGCGGGCCTTTTGGCAGCATGCCTTTAACCGCGATTTCAATCACACGCTCAGGACGGCGGGCAATCATCTCTTCAAAGGTCGCTTCTTTGATACCACCGATGTGGCCGGTGTGGTGGTAGTACATTTTGTCAGTACGCTTGTTGCCGGTAACAGCAACTTTGTCAGCGTTCAGAACGATGATGTAATCACCGGTATCAACGTGCGGAGTGTATTCCGCTTTGTGCTTACCGCGCAGGCGACGAGCCAGTTCAGTAGCCAGACGGCCCAGAGTTTTACCGGTCGCGTCAACAACATACCAGTCGCGCTGTACGGTTTCTGGTTTAGCTGTAAAAGTTTTCATTAAAAGCTTACCCAAATAATAAGTTACACGTTGGTGAACACCCAAACGTTTAGTCAGTTGAGGTTCACACGACAAAGTCCGGCAAACCTACCCCTTCGAATAGCACATGCCGACACATAGAAAGTTTCGGGAAAAAAACCTTCTCGTAACGTGGGGTCGCAAGATTATAGAGAAGTTGAGGTCAAAGATCGACCCTTAAATGTGATTCAAATTGGGTTTTTCGAGGCGGTGGAAAATGCCGGGTGGCGGCTGCGCCTTACCCGGCCGACAAGTCCCCCTTCACAGGGAGAGGGTAGCGTTTATGGCATATGCTCCAGCTTCAGGTATTCCTCGCTCTGCATCTCCTGCAGGCGAGACAGGCAGCGCTGGAACTCAAACTTTAGCCGCTCCCCCTGGTAGATCTCATATAAAGGAAGCTCGGCGCTAATCACCAGCTTAACGTGGCGCTCGTAAAACTCGTCCACCATCGCGATGAAGCGCCGCGCCTCGCTCTCCATCAGCCGCGTCATCACCGGCACATCCAGCACCATCACGGTGTGGAACAGACGTGAAAGCGCAATGTAGTCGTGCTGGCTGCGGGCATCAACGCACAGCGTCGTAAAGGAGACCGCCAGCGTTTGGTTTTCAACGCCGAGCGTTGGCAGCGGGCGATGGTTAATCTCGAGTTCCGGGGCGTGCTCGCGTTTTGCCCCCGCCAGCGCCAGCCAGAGTTTATCCATCTCGCGGGTGGTCTCTGCATTTAACGGCGAGAGCCACAGGTGCGCCTGGGTTAAGGTGCGCAGGCGATAATCGACACCGGCATCAACGTTCATAATGTCACAATGCTGCTTAATGGCGTCGATGGCAGGCAGGAAGCGTGCCCGCTGCAGGCCGTTGCGGTAAAGCTCATCCGGCGGAATATTCGACGTGGCCACCAGCGTGATCCCGCGGGCAAAAAGCGCTTTCATCAGGCCGCCTAACAGCATGGCATCGGTGATGTCAGACACAAAAAATTCATCGAAGCAGAGCACGTCCGTTTCCGCCTTGAACCTGTCGGCCACAATCTCCAGCGGATCGCTTTTACCCTGCAGCGCAGTCAGCTCTTCATGCACACGCAGCATAAAGCGGTGGAAGTGCAGACGCTGTTTACGCGCCCCCGGCAGGCTCTGGTAGAACATGTCCATCAGCCAGGTTTTTCCGCGACCGACCCCGCCCCACATATATAGACCGCGCACCGGCGCGTGGGCCTGTGGCGCTTTTTTTCCGAGCAACCGTCCAAATGCCGCCTTTAGCCCGCCATTCTGTTCGGTTTCAGCGGGTTTGGCCGTGAGTTCCTGATAAATCATCTCCAGACGACTTACCGCCTCACGCTGTACGTCATCCGGCTGATGAGTGCCCTCGTTTAGGGCCAGTTGATATCGCGATGCAGGGGACAGGTTTTGCATAATCTTATTGTTATTCCTTCAATTAACGCTCACCAGCAGACGTGACTGATGAAAAAAAGGCCGTTCTACACTACGCGATGATACGTCAGGATTCCACTTCTACGGAAATAGCGGTTATAGTGGCATTATCAGGCACAGGCAGGAGCCGAGCCAACACCCTACGGAACAACAAGACAACGGGAGAAGTTCATGACCTGGGAATATGCGCTAATCGGTTTAGTCGTCGGCATCGTCATCGGTGCTGTGGCCATGCGTTTCGGTAATCGCAAATTGCGTCAGCAGCAGTCACTGCAGTACGAACTGGAAAAGAACAAAGCCGAGCTGGAAGAGTATCGTGAAGAGCTGGTCAGCCATTTTGCCCGTAGCGCCGAGCTGCTGGACAACATGGCGACCGACTATCGTCAGCTGTATCAGCATATGGCAAAAAGCTCCAGCAGCCTGCTGCCGGAAATGACGGCGGAAACCAATCCGTTCCGCAACCGTCTGGCAGACTCTGAAGCCGGTAACGACCAGGCGCCTGTTCAGATGCCTCGCGACTATTCAGACGGCGCGTCCGGCCTGCTGCGCGGCGGTGTAAAACGCGATTAATCGCACAACCTGAATTTATTTTACGGGCGCAGCGATTGCGCCCGTCCTTTCTTCCTGACCCCAGCTATCATTTAGTTAAACACCTCATTGTTCAGCGGTTTAAAATTCAATAACATCAACGTGTTTTTGGGGCCGTTTTTCCTTTATTCCAGGTTACGAGAGTCAACATCGATGAAGAAAAAAAACCAGCTGTTGAGCGCTATCGCGTTAAGTGTCGGGTTATCTCTCTCGGCGTCCGTCCCTGTATTTGCCGCCCTTCCCTCCCAGGTGCCTGGCCAGGCGGCCATTCCAAGCCTTGCCCCCATGCTGGAAAAAGTGTTGCCTGCGGTGGTCAGCGTTCAGGTTGAGGGCACGGCGGTACAAAGCCAACGCGTCCCTGAAGAACTGAAAAAATATTTTGGCGATGAGTCTCCCGACCAGCAGGCCCAGCCTTTTGAAGGCCTGGGTTCCGGCGTCATTATTGATGCGGCAAAAGGCTACATTCTGACTAACAATCATGTCATCAGCCAGGCCGATAAAATCAGCGTCCAGCTAAACGATGGCCGCGAATTTGATGCCAAACTGATTGGCGGTGATGACCAGAGCGACATTGCGCTGTTGCAGGTACAAAACCCGAGTAACCTGACCCAGATTGCCATCGCGGACTCCGACAAACTGCGCGTCGGTGATTTTGCCGTCGCCGTGGGTAACCCCTTTGGCTTAGGGCAAACCGCCACTTCCGGGATCGTCTCCGCGCTGGGACGCAGCGGCCTGAATCTGGAAGGGCTGGAAAACTTTATCCAGACCGATGCCTCAATCAACCGCGGGAACTCCGGCGGGGCGTTACTTAACCTTAACGGTGAGCTGATTGGGATCAACACAGCCATTCTGGCCCCGGGTGGCGGCAGCATCGGGATCGGTTTTGCGATTCCCAGCAATATGGCCAAAACCCTGGCGCAGCAGCTCATTCAGTTCGGCGAAATCAAACGCGGGCTGCTGGGTATTAAAGGTATGGAGATGAGCGCCGATATCGCCAAAGCGTTCAATATCAACGTACAGCGCGGGGCGTTTGTCAGTGAAGTGCTGCCTAACTCCGGCTCGGCAAAAGCAGGTATCAAATCGGGCGATGTGATCGTCAGCCTCAACGACAAGCCGCTGAGCAGCTTTGCCGAGCTGCGCTCGCGGATAGCGACCACCGAACCCGGCGCCAAAGTGAAGCTGGGTCTGATCCGTGACGGTAAGCCGCTGGACGTTGAAGTGACGCTGGATAAGAGCACCTCCTCCTCTGCCAGTGCGGAGCTGATCGCCCCGGCGCTGCAGGGTGCGACGCTGAGCGATGGACAGCTGAAAGACGGTACGAAAGGCATTCGCATCGACACCGTTGAGAAGAGCAGCCCTGCCGCACAGGCCGGATTGCATCAGGAAGAGGTGATCATTGGGGTAAACCGCAATCGCGTGCAGTCCATTGCCGAACTACGCAAGGTGATGGAGAGTAAACCGGCGGTTATTGCCCTGCAGGTCATGCGCGGCAATGAGTCTATCTATATTCTGTTGCGCTAAGCATTTGCGACCCGGACATCACCGCTGCGTGTGATGTCCGGATAACTCATGTTATGCTGCAAATCGTTCCTTTTTTAACGACACGCGCATCATGCTTTTAAAGCTCTTACGTTCTATTGTCATCGGTTTGATTGTCGCTGGCCTGCTGCTGCTGGCGCTGCCGTCTTTACGTCAGTTCAATAAACTGTCGGCCCCTCAGTTCGATAGCACGGATGAAACGCCGGCCACCTATAACCAGGCCGTTCGCCGTGCCGCACCTGCCGTAGTTAACGTCTATAACCGTGGCCTGAATACCTCAGCCCATAACCAGCTGGAGATCCGCACTCTCGGCTCCGGGGTAATCATGGACGAGCGCGGCTACATTATTACCAACAAGCATGTGATAAACGATGCCGACCAGATCATCGTCGCCCTACAGGATGGCCGCGTGTTTGAGGCATTACTCGTTGGCTCTGACAGCCTGACTGACCTCGCCGTCCTGAAGATTAACGCCACGGGCGGTTTGCCGGTCATCCCGATCAACCGTAAACGTACCCCGCATATTGGTGACGTCGTCCTGGCGATTGGTAACCCTTACAACCTGGGCCAGACCATCACCCAGGGGATTATCAGCGCGACCGGGCGTATTGGCCTCAACCCCTCCGGGCGGCAGAACTTCCTGCAAACCGATGCCTCCATCAACCACGGAAACTCCGGCGGTGCACTGGTCAACTCGCTGGGCGAACTGATGGGCATCAACACCCTCTCGTTCGATAAGAGTAACGACGGCGAGACGCCGGAAGGCATCGGCTTTGCCATTCCGTTCCAGCTGGCGACCAAAATTATGGATAAGCTGATCCGCGACGGACGCGTGATCCGCGGCTATATCGGTATCGGTGGCCGTGAAATTGCGCCGATGCATACCCAGGGGGGCGGGATCGATCAGATCCAGGGCATCGTGGTGAACGAGGTGGCGCCAGGGGGGCCGGCGGCCAACGCGGGGATTCAGGTCAATGACGTCATTGTGTCGGTCAACGGCACGCCGGCGGTTTCTGCGCTGGAGACGATGGACCAGGTGGCAGAAATTCGCCCGGGCTCTATCATCCCTGTTGAAGTCATGCGCAACGATAAGAAACTGACGCTGCAGGTCACCATTCAGGAATACCCGGCAACGAACTGACAGGCATAAAAAAACGGAGCGATAAGCTCCGTTTTTTTGCCAAGAGACGGTTCGTATTACTTGTTAACGAACTCTTCGCCCAGGGTGATATCTTTCTTCAGCGTATCCAGCATGCCTTCCATCGCGTGTTGTTCAAACGCGCTCAGCGTACCAATGGATTTACGCTCCTCGATACCATTTTTGCCCAGCAGCAGCGGCTGAGAGAAGAAGCGAGCGTGTTCGCCATCGCCTTCAACGTAAGCGCATTCAACAACGCCTTTCTCGCCCTGCAGGGCGCGAACCAGTGACAGACCGAAACGTGCAGCCGCCTGGCCCATAGACAGGGTTGCAGAACCGCCACCCGCCTTCGCTTCCACCACTTCGGTGCCCGCGTTCTGGATGCGTTTAGTCAGGTCAGCCACTTCCTGCTCGGTGAAGCTCACGCCTGGGATCTGCGACAGCAGAGGCAGGATGGTAACGCCAGAGTGACCGCCAATGACCGGCACTTCCACTTCTGTTGGCTGTTTGCCCTTCAGCTCAGCAACAAAGGTGTTGGAGCGAATGATATCCAGCGTGGTTACGCCGAACAGTTTGTTTTTGTCGTAAACACCTGCTTTCTTCAGCACTTCTGCCGCGATAGCAACGGTGGTGTTCACCGGGTTAGTGATGATACCGATGCACGCTTTCGGGCACACTTCAGCAATCTGCTGCACCAGGTTTTTCACGATGCCCGCGTTGACGTTGAACAGGTCTGAACGATCCATGCCTGGCTTACGCGCCACGCCTGCAGAAATCAGCACCACGTCGGCACCCTGCAGAGCAGGACGCGCATCTTCACCGGAGAAGCCTTTGATTTTTACAGCGGTAGGGATGTGGCTCAGGTCAACCGCCACGCCTGGGGTTACCGGAGCAATATCGTACAGGGAGAGTTCTGAGCCTGAAGGCAGTTGGGTTTTCAGTAGTAGGGCAAGCGCCTGGCCGATACCACCAGCAGCGCCGAGGACTGCGACTTTCATCCTAAACTCCTTATTATGGTTAACTTAAGTATCTGTAAATCCGTTGCGGCGACCATAATTCAGCAAGTGTTTAATTACAATTTTCGTAGCTAAAGAATTTGAGGTCGCGCGACTTTATCTCTCTTCAGAAGGCTATCTGACGACAGACGGCAACGAATTAAGAGGTGGTTACAATACACCCTGCCCCGCCACCAAAACAACATCATTTTGATAACATTTAATTTACTTTTAAGCTTATTTGCGCGGCGTGACCCAGGCATGTTTTCTGATAACGAATTCTGATAAAATCACTCCCTTTCATAACATTATTTCAGCCTGGCGCTGAGTAGATAATTTGCATAAAAATTCATCCACATGCATAATAATGTTGTTTCTATCGTCATATTCCGGGTGACTTATGCGAAGCTCGTCTAAGCAAGAAGAATTAGTAAAGGCGTTTAAAGCGCTACTTAAAGAAGAGAAATTCAGTTCTCAGGGAGAAATTGTTCAGGCGCTGCAGGAACAGGGCTTCGACAACATCAATCAGTCGAAGGTCTCCCGCATGTTAACGAAATTTGGCGCGGTACGTACCCGTAACGCCAAGATGGAGATGGTCTATTGCCTGCCGGCTGAACTTGGCGTGCCGACCACCTCCAGCCCGCTCAAGAATCTGGTTCTGGATATCGACTACAACGATGCCGTTGTGGTGATCCACACAAGCCCAGGTGCCGCACAGCTGATTGCCCGCATGCTGGACTCATTGGGTAAAACGGAAGGTATCCTCGGGACTATCGCCGGTGATGACACCATCTTTACCACGCCAGCCAGCGGTTTCTCCGTTAAAGATCTCCACGAAGCGATTCTGGTTCTGTTCGAACAGGAACTCTAATCCCCTTTCCCCGTGGCGCCGCTGCGGGGAACGTTCTGCTTCCACACCGTTTCCCCCTCTTTTTCACTGCCTCTGCCTTTGACAAATAGTGCTTTTTACCACCCATTAACATTCACCTGGTGAATGCTAAATCAAAAAATCGCACAAAAAATCAAAAGCTGATATCCATATGATTTCATTAGATATAACCAACTAAAATGTGCAAAAAACACCCAATATTATGCAATTTGGTTATAAAAAAAAGACTGGTTAACACGTAATAACAATAGAAACCATTAGTCTGGTATTAATTTTTTCCGTTATTAGTGTATACTTGATTTTGTGATGAGGGTCACGAAACAAGACCCCACTAAAAAATTCGACGAGGTAAAAATCATGAAAATCAAATCAACTGTAGCGGCGCTGAGCGTCCTGTCTGTCCTGTCATTCGGTGCCTTCGCGGCTGACGCTATCAATGCTGACCAGGCGCAATCCCGCCAGGCCATCGGTACGGTTTCTGTCGGCGCGGTCGGCACATCGCCAATGGACATGCATGAGATGCTGAACAAAAAAGCGGAAGAAAAGGGTGCGTCATCCTATCGCATCATCGAAGCGCGCTCTGGCGCACACTGGCACGCCACCGCTGAGCTGTACAAATAAGTTTTAGTAATAACTGAACACGTAAATCTCCACTCAACGGCACCAGGCATAAAAATAGCGGTTCAACCCTTCTCGCCGTTGAGCAAAAACCCTATTCAGGAGTAAAGACTATGAAAACCAAATTGATCATCGCAACCCTCGGTCTGGCATCTGTTCTCTCTTTCGGCGCAAGCGCAGCCGTACAGCAGGTGAATGCCGACCAGGCACAAAATCTGCAGCCTATGGGCAGCATCTCCGTGACGTCTGTTACCGGCTCTCCGATGGATATCCGTCATGAACTGGCTGCCAAAGCTGAAAAAGCAGGTGCCAGCAGCTACCGCGTCACCGAACTGAATCAGGGTGACCACTGGCATGCAACTGCAGAACTGTATAAATAAACCCTCGTCGTATCTCATCATACGACTTGCCCCTGGCCTGATGGTCAGGGGCTTTTTTCATTCAGTGCCGCGCGTTAAAACGCAGCTGCCCTTCCAGCTCTTCTTCCGCTTCATCGAACAGTAATATCAGTGCGCCAAAACGTCTGCGCAGCTTATCGGGCAAATGGATGAACTCAATTTCCAGCGGTAGCGGCAGCAGGCTACCGGTCACCACGTCCCACAGCGTATCCAGATTTGTCACGCTTTCCCGTTCAAGATCAAACACCCGGATAAATTCACGGTAGAAGTCTTCCTGACTGTCGATCTCGTCAAAATCAAAGGTATAGGTTTTCATTGCCAGCCACCCAGTCCAGGCGAGCGGCAGATGCCGCCCTGTCTATTATAATCCCCCAATGTGAAGGGTTTTCACTTCCAGATACTCTTCCAGGCCCAGCACGGAGCCCTCACGACCCAGGCCTGACTCTTTTACGCCGCCAAAGGGCCCCAGCTCCGTGGAGACGGCACACTCGTTAATGCCGATCATCCCGCTCTCGATCGCCTGCGAAACGCGGAAAACACGTGAGAGATTCTGGGTATAGAAGTAAGCCGCCAGCCCGTAGGGCGTATTGTTGGCACGCTGGATAACTTCATCTTCCGAGGTGAAACGGAAACACGCCGCAACCGGGCCAAACGTCTCTTCCTCTGCCAGCTTCATGCCTTCATGGCAGTCGCCCAGCACGGTTGGTATCCAGAAATTCCCGCCAAGCGGATGGGGCTTACCCCCTGCCAGTACGGTTGCCCCCCGTGAGACGGCATCGTCGACATGCTCACGCACCTTGTCGACCGCAGCAGATTCAATCAGCGGTCCGACAACGACGCCCTCGTCAAGGCCATTCCCCACCTTGAGCGCCTTCACGGCATCGGCAAGTTTATTCACAAACTTGTCGTAGACGGTTTCCTGAATATAAAAACGGTTCACGCTGACACAGACCTGCCCGGCATTGCGGAACTTGTTGGCAATCGCCCCCTTCACCGCCGCGTCGATGTCTGCATCCTCAAAAACGATATACGGGGCATTTCCCCCCAGCTCCATCGAGACTTTTTTCATGGTTTCGGCAGCATTACGCACCAGCGTTTTGCCGACGGAGGTCGAGCCGGTAAATGAGATTTTACGCACGTCTCGGCTTGCCATAATCGCATCGCTGATTTCATGGGTATTCCCGGCCACGGCGTTGAGCACGCCGTCGGGTACGCCGGCCTGTTTTGCCAGGGAAAGGAGCGCAAAGGCACTGAGCGGCGTGTTATTGGCCGGTTTGATCACTCCGGTGCACCCCGCAGCCAGGGCCGGGCCTAATTTGCGGGTGAGCATGGCCATTGGGAAGTTCCACGGCGTTATCGCCGCCACCACGCCTATGGGTTCGCGGGTCGCCAGAATGCGCGAGCCGGGTTTGATCGGCGGAATAATTTCCCCGTTGGCGCGCTTGGCTTCTTCGGCAAACCACTGGATAAAGCTGGCAGCGTACTCCACCTCACCTTCCGCTTCTTTCAGCGGCTTGCCCTGCTCGGTGGTCATTAACTGCCCGAGCCAGCTTTTATTCTCAATAATCAGTTCGTACCAGCGATAAAGAATCGCCGAGCGCTCTTTCGCGGTTTTGGCACGCCAGGCAGGGAAGGCTTTGGTGGCCGCTGCGATAGCGTCTTCGGTTTGTGCTTTACCCGCTTTCGCGACTTTCGCGATGACTTCCCCGGTAGCGGGGTTAAGCACATCGAAGGTCGTGTCCAGCGTTTTCCAGATTCCGTTGACCAGATAACCGGTCTGAAAAAGGATGTGATCCTGAAGCGCCTGGGTCGTCATGTGTCCTCCCTTCCTGAAATGTAAGAACGTGCTGGAATAAGTATAGCCACAAAAAAACCGACGCTTTTGGCGTCGGTTTTTTTACTTCAGTCAGCTATCCGTGAGGGCATTCTGGTAGCGATGCAGCATCAACACCAGCCGTCCTACCGGCTCGGTCACCTGAGGCGGCGCTTCCCAGGTTTTAAGCTTCTCCTGGTAAATATCAAGCTCTGCAAGCAGCTGCGTAAAGTAGCGGCGTCGTTTGTCATCACTGCTGGCGGAAAGCACGTGGTCCGCGGTACGACGCAGCTGGCGGTGCCAGGCCGACAGATCGTCGTTGATCGGCACCGGCGCATTGCGCAGACGCTGGTGTGCAATGATCATGGTCAGCGCCAGGCGGAACTTCGCAATGTCGCCCGGGAACTTGTTCAGCAGTAAAAACAGCTGCTGGTAGAGCGCGGGCAGGTGGTTCTCTTTACGGCGCGCGGTGTTGGTTGTCATCGACGACACGGCGGCCGACACAAACTGGTTCAACAGCACGCGGCCCGTTCTTGCCTGCGAATTATCGCGGACCAGCAGAATCACCATCATCGCCAGGAAACAGCCCACCAGCTGACCTAACGCGCTGTCGAGGAACTGGCTGAAATGGAAGGTCATCGGGTTATCCAGCACGATGATGTTAATCGTGCTCGCCAGCGCCCCCAGCGATCCCAGACGCCGCTTTTGCACTTCTATACCGATAAAGAACGCCATCACTGCCAGGCTAATACAGAGCAGCAGCATGCTCTGCTGGGTCGACGGGATGATGACCAGAAAATAGAGCGCGCCGATCGGCAGGGCGGCAAGGGTGCCGTACAGGAAATCGATGGCGACCATACGCGGGTTAGGCAGACGCATCGCCAGTGCGGTCACGACGGCAATCATCACCATCGCGCCGCTGCCGGACGTCCAGCCCGTCCACAGCCAGAACAGCGTGCCGAGCATACAGGCAAGCGTCGTACGCCAGAAGTTGACCATCGCGTGATGGCGCTCGGCGGATTCCGGCTTGATCACCACTTCGCCCTGCAGTACCTCTTCTTCCGCCGCGCTGATTTTGGTATTCCCGATCACGCCGCGTTTCAGCAGCAGGTAGCGCGTCGCGGCGCCGACCCAGGTGTAGATCGTTACCGGCGTGTCACGTTCCCCTGTCCGGGCAATAACCCTGCGCATACGCTTAAGCTGCTTGTGCACGTCCTGCACCGTTTCCACTGGCTCAGCGAACAGTTCGCGGAACGTATCGGTGACCACTTCCGGGCGCGTGTTCTGAATCAGGTAGGTTTCACATGCCTGGGTAATCAGCGTTAACGAGACCGTATTAAGGGCTTTCAGACGACGGTTAGCGCGAGCCCAGCGTGACGACTCCATATTGAGATTGCTGCGCATCCCTTCCAGCGCCTGCGTCCGGCGAACCAGCCCGCTCCAGGCTTTATCCACCTCTTCGCTGTCGCCGTGTTTAATGCAGAGCTGCATCAGCTGGTACTGGGCGACAATCAGCGCATCAAGCTCACGGTCGACTTCCTGCTTGATGGAGCGCGGGGAGAACAGCAGGTCCGCGACAATTGCACTCACGATACCAATGACAATCTCACTGCATCGCTCCACCGCAAACTGCGGAGCCAGCAGCGGCTCGGACTGGATGGTGATGATAATAATCAGCGCGGTATAGCCCGCCAGACCCCAGGCATAGGAGTTCTCCACTTTCACCAGGGATGAGATCCAGGTGCAGAAGCCCGCCCAGATACAGCACACCATCAGCATCAGCAGCGGCGTGCGGATCATCAGGATAATAATGGTGAGCGCCGCGATACAGCCGATGAACGTCCCGATGATACGCAGCATTCCGCGATAGCGGATCGCGCCTGAATAGGGTTCCCCACCCGCGGCAAAGGCGGGACCCGCCGCGACAATCGCGGCCGTCAGCACTGCCCAGCGCGGGGTTTCAAGCTGGAAGTGAAAGCCAACAAACAGCGCCAGCACAATGGCACACGCCAGCTTCACGGCGAAGCGAATGTGCTGGCTGGCGATGGAAAAGATGCCCATAGCGATTAACCAAACTCGCGCAGACGGTGGGCGATTTTACGGAAGAACGAGTCCTGGCTGGCATCCCGATCTTTTTCACCAGTAATCACCACCGTCGCCGTGGTACCGGCAGGCCACAGATTGCCCTGCTGTTCGTCCAGGTGGATACGGACCGGCACGCGCTGGGCCAGACGCACCCACTCGAGGTTGGAATCCACCGTTGCCATCCCTTTTGCATCACGCGAACTGCTGGAGTTGGTGACCCCTGCGGCGACGCTGTCGACGGTACCTTTAAAGACGCGGTTGCTGCCCAGCGGCGTGATTTCTGCCCGATAGCCGGGACGTACGCCTTCCAGCTTGGTCTCTTCCATATAGGCGAGTACATAGAAAGAGTTCTGTTTCACCAGCGCCACGGCGGTTGAGCCACGGGTAATGAATTCCCCGGTATAGACGTTAAGGTTGGTCACCCAGCCATCAGACGGCGCGCGGATCACGGTACGCTCCAGATCGAGCTTCGCCAGATCGCGCGTTGCTTCTGCTTTCGCCAGCTGGTGCAGCACGGTTTGCAGCACGTTGTTGGACTGGTCAATCTCTTCACGGGACATTGCCTGAACGCCAAGCTGATTACGGCGGCCTGCCTCACGGCGTTTCTCCGCAGCCAGCGCCTGGTAATAGGCCACGTCCGCTTCCGCCTCTTCCAGCGCTTTCTGGTAACGAGGCTGGTCGATGGTGAACAGAACCTGATCTTTTTTCACCAGCTGGTTATCGTGAACGTTAACCGCCGTGATAAGACCGGCCACGTCAGGGGCGATGGCCACCACATCGGCGCTGAAGCGTGCATCACGCGTCCACGGTGATTCGGTGTAATAGACCCAGGCGCGGAAAATGGCAATGAAGGCGAGGATAACCAGCGCCATGGTGATGGCAGTGCGGGAGATTTTTCTTGTTAGCGTTTTCACATCAACCTCAGACAAACATGCGCGATATCAGGTAAAACAGGCAGCAATACAGCGCGGTATTGAACAATGCAGGGTGCCAGACGAAATCGTAGATCCCGGTAGGGACCAGCACCTTGCGCACCAGCCAGAAGATCGCCAGTGATAAAAGAAGCTCGAAAAATATCGGTGGGAACGACAGACCGAACACCACGATAACGGGAAACAGACTCATGTTGACCTTGATAAGAGAGAGTGCAGGCTTCAGAATTTTTTAGCGCACGCCACCGCAGGAGAGCAAGAAACGCCGGGCGAGAATGGCGCAGCCGTTATGTAATTAATAATATATTAACGTAACTGTTATGCTGTTATCTATAATATGTGATCTAAATCACTTTTAAGCCAGAGTGAACAATGGAACGTTTAAAACGCATGTCAGTCTTCGCCAAAGTGGTTGAACTGGGCTCCTTTACCGCCGCTGCACGCCAGCTTCAGATGAGCGTCTCCTCTATCAGCCAGACGGTGTCCAAACTGGAAGATGAGCTTCAGGTCAAGCTGCTCAACCGCAGTACCCGCAGCATTGGTCTGACGGAAGCGGGTAAAATTTACTATCAGGGCTGTCGTCGCATGCTTCTGGAAGTGCGGGATGTTCACGAACAGCTCTACGCCTTCAACAACACCCCCATCGGCACGCTGCGCATCGGCTGTTCTTCAACTATGGCACAAAATGTTCTCGCTGCCATGACGGCGGATATGCTGAAAGAGTACCCCGGGCTTACCGTCAATCTGGTGACGGGTATCCCGGCGCCGGATCTGATTGCCGACGGCCTGGACGTGGTGATCCGCGTCGGCGCGCTGCAGGATTCCAGCCTGTTCTCGCGTCGGCTGGGCAGCATGCCGATGGTCGTCTGCGCTTCGAAGAGCTATCTGGCCCAGTACGGTGTGCCGGAGAAACCCGCCGATCTCACCAACCACTCGTGGCTGGAGTACAGCGTGCGGCCCGACAATGAATTTGAGCTGATTGCCCCGGAAGGGATCTCCACCAAACTGCTGCCGGAGGGGCGGTTTGTCACTAACGATCCGATGACCATTTCGCGCTGGCTGGTGGCTGGCGCCGGGATCGCCTACGTGCCGCTGATGTGGGTGATCAACGAAATTAACAGCGGCGTGCTGGAGATCCTCTTCCCGCGCTACCAATCCGATCCGCGTCCGGTGTACGCCCTGTATACCGAAAAAGACAAGCTCCCGCTGAAAGTCCAGGTGTGTATTAACTATCTGACCGAGTATTTTGTGGACGTGGCGGAGCTGTTTCAGGGGATGCGGGGAAGACGAAAGGAATAATCCATTTATTCCTGAACGTATAGGACCGATGAATATTCCCAGGATGAATCCCGTATTCATTCAGGAATATTCCTTCGCCACTATCAGGAATAGCTAATTGACACTACCGCCATCAGCCCATTACTTTATATGCAGTCTGCTCGTCAGACTGTTATTAATTTGTTGCTGATATGAATAATAAAATGTATTTCGCAGGATGACGTTAAACAAGGAAAAGAAATGAATCTATTTGAACAAACACCGCCTTCACGCAGGCGCTATGGACTCGCCGCGTTCATCGGTTTAATTGCAGGGATCGTCTCCGCTTTTGTCAAATGGGGAGCCGAAGTGCCGCTTCCGCCACGCAGCCCTGCCGACTTATTCACCGGCGCATGCGGACCTGAGCAATTAATAAGAGCAGCAGGTCAGATTGACTGTTCCCGCAATTTTTTAAACCCTCCCTATGTATTTTTACGCGACTGGCTGGGCGTTGTCGATCCTAACGCGGCAGTTTATACATTTGCCGGACATATATTTAACTGGGTTGGCGTGACGCATATTATTTTCTCCATCGTCTTCGCTGTTGGCTATTGTGTCGTTGCTGAAGTCTTCCCGAAAATTAAACTCTGGCAGGGTTTGCTGGCAGGTGCGTTAGCTCAGCTCTTTGTGCATATGATCTCCTTCCCGCTGATGGGGTTGACGCCACCGCTGTTTGAGCTGCCGTGGTATGAACACGTGTCAGAGATCGTGGGCCATCTGGTCTGGTTCTGGTCGATCGAAATTATTCGTCGTGACTTGCGTAACCGCATCACTCACGAGCCGGATCCGGAGATACCGCTGGGTAACTTACGTTAAAAAAAAGGCGCTACATCTGTAGCGCCTTTTTTTATGTTTGCTCAGGTCAGGCTGTGCCGCCCACCGTCAGGTTGTCTACTTTCAGCGTTGGCTGGCCCACGCCCACCGGCAGGCTCTGGCCCTCTTTACCGCAGACGCCCACGCCGTTATCCAGCTTGAGATCGTTACCGACCATGGAGATCTGCTGCATGGCTTCAATACCGGAGCCGATCAGCGTTGCACCTTTCACCGCTTTGGTCACTTTGCCCTTTTCGATCAGATACGCTTCTGAGGTAGAGAAGACAAACTTACCGGAGGTGATATCCACCTGGCCGCCGCCAAAGTTAGGCGCAAAGATACCGTAATCAACGGATTCGATAATCTCCTGCGGCGTGGATTTGCCCGGCAGCATGTAGGTATTGGTCATGCGCGGCATCGGCAGGTGCGCGTAGGACTCACGACGGCCGTTACCCGTTGGCGCAACGCCCATCAGGCGCGCGTTGAGTTTGTCCTGCATGTAGCCTTTCAGCACGCCGTTTTCGATCAGCACGTTGTACTGGCCGGGCGTACCTTCATCGTCGATAGCGACCGAGCCGCGACGATCGCGCATGGTGCCATCATCCACCACGGTGCACAGTTCAGAGGAGACAAGTTGACCAATCTGACCGCTGAATACCGACGTTCCGCGACGGTTAAAGTCGCCTTCCAGACCATGGCCCACCGCCTCATGCAGCAGCACGCCCGGCCAGCCGGCACCCAGCACCACCGGGAATGAACCCGCCGGCGCCGCGACGGCATTCAGATTCACCAGCGCCATGCGCACGGCTTCTTTTGCCCACGCGTCAGCGCGCGCTTCACCGTCAACGTCGCCCAGGAACCAGTCATAGCCAAAACGACCGCCGCCGCCGCTTGAACCGCGCTCGCGTTTGCCGTCCTCATCGACCTGCACGCTGATAGAGAGACGCACCAGCGGACGGACATCTGCCGCCAGGGTACCGTCCGTTGCCGCCACCAGAATCAGTTCATACACACCGCTCAGGCTGGCTGAAACTTCCTGCACGCGTTTATCTGCCGCGCGCGCCACTTTGTCCACGCGGCGCAGGATATCCAGCTTCTCTTCACGGCTCATGCTCTGCAGCGGATCGATGCTGGTATAGAGCGCAGAGTGCTGCACTTCTCCCAGGGTTTTCACGCGACCATCGCCGGTATCACGCACAATGGTGCGCGCGGCCTGCGCGCTCTGCTCAAGTGCGGCGAGGCTAATCTGATCGGCATACGCAAAACCGGTTTTCTCCCCGCTGACGGCGCGGACGCCGACGCCCTGGTCGATGTTGTAAGAGCCATCTTTAATGATGCTGTCTTCTAAAACCCAGGATTCGTGATAGCTCGACTGGAAATAAAGGTCGCCGTAGTCGAGACGGCGTTCGGTCAGTTGACCAAGAATGGAGAACAGGTCCTGATGGTTCAGGCCGTTCGCTGCGAGCAAATGTTCACTTACCAGGTTCAGACTCATCGTATTGCTACTCGTTCGTTGCCGCCCGTGGCGGTATAAAGATCGTATTTATTGAGAGTGAGGCAATTACCTGCCCACGTCAAATCATTGCTGTGCATCTTTGCGCGGCTGGCGCAGCACCTCGTTGATCTGCGGTTTATCGACCGGACCGGTAATGCGGTAGCGCAGAATGGAGACCTTGCTCCACAGCGGCCCCAGCACTTTGCTGGCGGCAAACACCGCCGCACCGACAATCGGGTTCACCACGAAGGCCGCCGCAACGCCCACGCTCGCGGAAATTTCCGGCGCCACCACGGCTTCCATATCCAGCTCGCGGCGCACGAGGTTGACCGAGCCTTTCATGGCGATATCCGCTTCCAGGCCATCCACCAGCGTATCGTCCGTATGCAGAACGCCGTCCTTGATCCACGCCGTACTGCGGATGGAATCGTAGTAGAACCCTTCGCTGAAGGTATCGCTGAAATCGAAGCGCAGCTTGCGCAGCAGCGCATCAAAACTCAGCAGGCGCAGGATCTGCCCGGCGCGCCCCGTGCTCACGTCGGCGATTTCACCTTTGCCGAAGCGGGTTTTCAGAATGCCGTTCAGCGAGGCCTCATCCGGCTTCCACGGGGCGTCGCGCCAGTGAAGATCGTAATCGACGTCAAATGACGAACCGCGCAGCGGCGTGCTGATGCCAAAGAAATTGGCTGCCGCATCCAGTTTGTTGCCTTTAATGTCGCCCTTGAGGGACGTTCGCTGCTCGCCCGGGTTATTCACCCATTCCCCGCCTGCCGTCATGCGGCCAAAGCCGGTGTCGATCAATCCTCCGGTGAGCGTAAGCGTATTTCCCTGAATGGCAAAATCACCGTCGATACGGCCATATTTCTGTCCCCACAGCCAGCACTCCGCGCAGCGCAGCTGGAGATCGGGCCAGCCGCTAAAGTCGACGCGGGAGGTTTGACTCAGCGGCGAGGTATCCGCCGGTTTATCTTTACTCGCGGCGGCCGGGTTGTAGTAGAGATAGCGGATCGCCGCCTGCCACGGCGCGTGATTGCGCATGGTCAGCGTGCCGTTTATCTCCCGGCCCTGGGCCTCCACTTTCGTACCGTTAGCAGCAGGCTGCGAGACAATACTCAGGTTGTTCCACTGCTGCCCACCCAGCATCAGCGACGGCGTGCGTACGGTAATGGTTTGCGGGAACTGCGCGGTTTCATCAACGTTTTGCCCAACGCCTTTCTGGAACAACGCCAGCCACTCTGCACCGTCCATCGGCGGCAGATTCAGCTCAACGCCCGTCTGCTCTGGCAGCGGCGGCGTGGAGCGGCTATCCGTCGTCCAGATGGCCCTGTCGAGGGTGAGCTTGCGGTTAAGCAGCCAGCGGCTGTTGAAGTGGTTCGTCCCGCCCGCGTTTCCGGTCAGCGCGAAGCTGTTCAGGTTGCCCTCGACGTTCAGCTTCACCGGCAGCGGCTGTCCGGCCTGTTTATCCAGCGGCGCAGGCAGCTGGCTTCGAAGATTCTTCAGATCACCCGTGATGTCGACCTTGTACTGGGCACCTGCGTGATAAGGCAGGTCGATTGCCACTTTACCCTGCCAGGCGACCGCCCCCTCCACCGACGCCTCAATCGGCTTCGGCAGGACATCCATTCGCGCTGGCTGCCAGTTACCGTCCAGATTGACGGCCACCTGATACGCCTTTTCACCCTCTGTGGTCGTGAAGTCGATATTCACGGGCTGATTAAACCAGCTGGCGGTCAGCGGCTCGCTCTTCAGGTTACCGTTCTCAAAGCTGAACTGCCCGCTGAGATTTTTCAGGGTGCTCTCAAGGGGTTTAATGTACAGACTGTTGTTCTTCAGACGAACGTCGCCTTTCGCGGTGGTCATCTCACCGTCCAGCGGGATATCAAGATGTAAGCGAGCATTCACATCGCCATCAAGCTGCAGCTGCTGAAGCGTCGCCGCCAGCGACTCTTTCAGGGGGGTCTCCTCAAAGTACGGTCCCACCGCCTTGCCGGGACCGTTGATGTCGGCATCAATCAGCAGCTTCTCTTTTGAGTAGTCCGGAATGTTGGCCGTCAGGTTGCTGGCCGTCACGCCGCCCAGCGCCACGCTGTCGGACTTCATCCACAGGCCGTCATTGAGGAAGTTAAGTTCGATATCCAGGTTTTTCAGCGCGGGCCAGCCCGGCTGGAACGCGAAGGTGGCGTCATGCAGCGGCACCAGAACCTGGAACTGACCTTCATTATGTTTGTACGGGAACAGATGGGGGTTACCGCCGTAGACCAGCGTGGCGTTTTCCGCCTGACCGCCCTGGATTGCGCCGCTCAGATAGTCGACCAGCGCTTTACCCATCAGGTTTTCCGGGAAATAGCGCCAGGCCTGCGAGCCATCATCGGTACTGATTCCGGCCAGAATACCCAGCCACGGCTCGTCCCCCTGCGGTTGCAGATAGCGGAAGTCACCCCGCGCGTGTACCGCTTTGGCTTTGACGTCGATATGGCGACCATCGAGCTGGAAGCCCTTATCGTTACGGAGCCAGTTAAGCACTGCGTTGCCCTGTTCGATTTCCAGCGGCGCGCGGAAGACCGTCTCGTACGGCATTCTGGCGTCGTGCATATCAACCGTCAGCCTGCCGTTCTCCACGCTGCCTTCCAGCTTGCCGCTAAAGTGCTCCGCACCCGGCAGCAGCTTCCACTGCTTCCAGGCAAGATCTTTCCATGTTGCCTGGAAACGGGTTTTTTCCGTCGCCTGAAGCGGGATATCCAGCGCCAGAGAATCGATCTTTCCGCTCGGCTGCGTAGCCAGCCAGATCTCGCCCAGGTCTGGAGAGAGCTTTGCCGCCATTGAGCGCAGCCCTTCAATGGCGGCCAAATCCAGGTTGCTGGCGCGGATGCGCAGCTCGTCGCTGCGTTTACTGGCCGTGCCGCCAACGTCCTGCTCCGGCATCCAGGCCAGCGTCAGCGCACCGCGCGGCCACGGCTTGCCGTCCATCGCGATCCGCGTATCGGGAATGGCAAACTGCCAGCCCTCTTTCTCCTGCGTCACGTGGGCGGTGAGGTTATCGACGGAAAGCTGATGCTGTTGTTTTTCGCCTTTCCAGCTCGCGCCCCCCTGCTTGAGCCAGATATCACCGCTGGCAAATTCGCCTTTCGTCAGGGTCAGCCAGCCTTCAAGGCTGAATCGGGCCGTTTCCAGCTGCATATTCTGCTGGAGCCAGTCGCCCAGCCACGGTTTGACGTCCACATCGTCGGCCTGCAGCCAGACTTTGCCGTTATTTAGCAGACCGTCATCGTCACGCAGATCCATGCGCACCTGCATCACGCCGTGCTGACCGTTCAGGCTGGAGAGACTCACCTGCCCCTCAGCGCGGTGCCGGTTCCTGCCGTTGAGCCAGGTCAGCTGGGGGATCGCCAGTTCCGCGCGCTGGCCGGAAAGGGTAATAAAGCTCACTTCGCTGTCGCGCAGATCGAAATGATCGAACTGGCGCAGGAAAAGATCGCTAAAACGGTTGGCCTCAAGCCCCTGGCTGCTGTCGCCGCCCGAGATGGGCGTATTGGTCAGAAACTGAAGCTGATAAAAGGTGAGATCGCGAAACTGCCAGCGCAGATGCAGCAGGCTTTGCCAGACGTCCAGCGCCAGGGTCACGCGTTTGATTTTGAGGTGGCCGCCATCTTTCAGGCTGGCGTTGATATCCCGCACATCGAGCGTCGGGCCAAAATTCTGCCAGCTGGCGCTTACCTGGCTGACGTTCACCGGCACGCCGGTGGTGGATTCGATTTTTGCCAGCAGTTGCGGACGCCAGCTGTCCAGATGCGGTAAAACGAGGCGTAGCCCGCTCACGAGCAACGCGACAATCACGACCAGCGTTGCCCCTGTAAGCAATAAAATCCCCGGCAATCGCCTCACGCATCTCTCCTTGTCAGCTTTGGTCACGCAGCGTACTGCGCTTACATCATCACGACGTCAAACTGCTCCTGGTTATAGAGCGGTTCAATTTGTACTTTTACCTGTTTGCCGACAAAGATTTCCACTTCCGCCAGCGCGTGTGACTCTTCGCCTTTCAGCGCTTCAGCCACCGCAGGGGAAGCATAGACCAGAAAACGATCGGAGTCGTAGGCATGATGCACACGCACAATTTCACGCATGATCTCGTAGCAGACGGTCTCAACCGTCTTTACCGTTCCGCGTCCATGGCAGGTCGGGCATTCATTACACAGCACATGCTCCACGCTCTCGCGGGTACGCTTACGCGTCATTTCCACCAGCCCCAGCTGTGAGAAGCCGTTGATGCTGGTTTTCACGCGATCTTTACTCAGGGCCTGTTCAAGCGAGTGCAGCACGCGGCGGCGATGGTCTTCATTACTCATATCGATGAAGTCGATAATGATAATGCCGCCCAGATTACGCAGACGAAGCTGGCGCGCAATGGCCTGCGTGGCTTCGATGTTGGTGTTGAAGATGGTGTCGTCCAGATTGCGATGACCGACAAACGCGCCGGTGTTGATATCGACGGTGGTCATCGCTTCGGTCTGATCGATGATCAGATAGCCGCCGGACTTCAGTTCAACCTTACGCTCCAGGGCACGCTGGATCTCGTTTTCGACATCATAGAGATCGAAGATCGGCTGACGCCCGGTGTAGTGCTCCAGCAGGCCTGGCATCTCCGGGATATATTCAGCGGTAAACTCCAGCAGCGCTTCATACGTCAGGCGGGAATCCACGCGAATGCGGTCGAGCTGCGCGTCGGCAAAGTCACGCAGCACGCGCTGCGCCAGCGCCAGCTCACCATAGAGCTGATAGCGGGTCTGGTTGCGTTTTTTACGCTCCATCACTTTTGTCCAGACGCGCTTCAGGTAAGCCGCATCTGACGCCAGGTCTTCCTCGCTGATCCCTTCCGCGGCGGTGCGGATGATAAATCCGCCCTGTTCATCGCAGTAGGCGCTGACGACTTTCTTCAGGCGCTCGCGCTCGCTTTCGCTCTCAATACGCTGCGAAACGCCCACGTGCGACGCGCCGGGCATAAAGACCAGATAGCGGGAAGGTAAAGTGATATCGGTGGTCAGACGGGCGCCTTTGGTACCAAGAGGATCTTTCACCACCTGCACCATTAAGTCCTGCCCCTGACGCACCAGTTCAGAAATGTCGCGCACGGCAAACTGCTTTTGCTCTTCGCCCGCGACGCACTCGGTGTGCGGCATGATGTCGGAGGCATGTAAAAATGCCGCCTTATCCAGTCCAATATCTACAAAAGCCGCCTGCATACCCGGCAGTACACGACTGACACGACCTTTGTAGATATTGCCTACTATTCCGCGCCGCGCTTCACGCTCAATATGAATTTCCTGAAGAATGCCACCGTCAATATAGGCCACACGGGTTTCCGATGGCGTTACGTTTACCAACAATTCAGCCGTCATAATTATCCCTTCCCTCACGCAGTGAGTTAAAATTGCTCAGCAACTCATACGTTTCCACCAGCGGTAAGCCGACTACGGCGTGATAGCTGCCATGAATCTTCCTGACAAAACAGCCACCCAGCCCCTGAATACCGTATGCACCTGCTTTATCCATCGGTTCACCGCTGGCAATATAAGCGGCGATCTCGTCGTCGGTAAGTACTCTGAACGTGACATCCGTCACCACCAGGCAATCCAGCACGTGCTGGCGGTCCGCCAGCGCGACGGCCGTCATCACCTGATGCGTTTGCCCGGACATTTTGCGCAGCATGCGCGCCGCGTGTTCGGCGTCATGCGGTTTCTCCAGCACTTCACCGTTAAGGATAACGATGGTATCAGCTCCCAGCACGGGCAGATCGCGCGGCACGCAGGCCACGCCCGCCTGCGCTTTCTCGCGCGCCAGACGTGACACGTACTGTTGAGCACTTTCGCCCTCAGCACGTTTTTCTTCAATGCCGGTCACGATGCGTTCAAAAGAGACCCCAAGCTGCGTCAGGAGTTCCTGACGGCGCGGGGAGCCGGAAGCGAGATACAAAGACGTCATAGAAACCTTTTATTGCACAGCAAACTGCTGGCGAACCTTACGCATCAGCAGGAATAGCCACGGCCAGAGCACACCGTTTACTACACTACTCCAGAACACTTCCGGTCGGAAAGAGACGTTGATCACTAAAAACTCTGCCCAGAAAACAACGATATCCGCAGCAAGCGACAACAGCATCACGACCAGGGCCTGTTGCCAGAGCGCGAGGTTACGGAAGAGCTGGAATTTCAGTGCGACGAGGTACGCAATAATGCTCATGGACAAGGCGCGTACGCCCAGCGTAGAGCCACTAATGAGATCCAGTATGGCACCCATCACAAAACCCGTGCCGACATTTACGCGATGCGGCAGGGCAAGGATCCAGTAGAGCAAAATGAGCAAGACCCAGTTTGGCCGGAAAACGAGAATGTTATCCGGCCAGGGCATAATCTGCAGCAACAGTGCAATGAGGAACGAGAGCCAGATGACCCAGCGTCCCTGGCTACGATAGCTTGCCACTACTGCCCTCCCGAAGAGAGTTTAGGCGGTGGCGGCGCATCCGGCAGCGGCTGCGTTAACCCCGTTGCCGGTGCCGGGACTGGCGCAGGCGGCCCCATAGAGTCCGCTGGCGGCAGAACCTGCGGCATCATCTGCATCAGGCGTTCATTTGCCACACGATGGACCTCTTCAGGCGTCATCGGGTTAGTACCGTTACGATCGGCGCCCCACAGCAGCAGCAGGTAGCGCAGACGCTGTAAACCGGCGGTTGGACGCGCCTGAATCACGGTATAGGCACGCTGCGTATCCAGCTTCACCGAAGAGACCACCGCAACCGGATAGCCTTCAGGGAAGCGGCCACCCAGACCGGAGGTCACCAGCACGTCGCCCACGCGGATATCCGTGTTGGCCGGCAGGTGTTCCAGCTGCAGATCGTCCGTACAGCCGTTCCCGGCCGCAATCACGCGGATATCGTTACGCAAGACCTGGATCGGCAGCGCATGCGTGGCGTCGCAAATCAGCAGCACGCGGCTGGTCAGTTTGGCGACGGCAACAACCTGGCCTACTACGCCTTTATCACTGATGACGGGCTGGCCTTCATACACCCCGTTGACGCTCCCTTTGTCGATCACAACCTGATCGCTGTAAGGGTCGTTCACGGTGGAGATCACCTGGGTAACCATCTTCTGCTCATCCTGACGCAGCGGCGAGCCGAGCAGCTCACGCAGACGCGCGTTTTCCTGCTTGTATTGCCCCAGCATCAGAAGTTCGCTGTTTTTCAGCAGCAGTTCCTGGCGTAATGCCCGGTTTTCAAGTTCGAGCTGGTCTCGTGAAGACAGCGTTTGAGAAACGGAGTCGAGCAGTTCACGGGGACCATTTGATATAAAGTAGAAAGGACTGACGGCGGTATCCATGTACGTTCGGATCTGGCTGAACGTACCGAGGCGGCTATCGGCAATAATGACCCCAAGCGCAACCAGAACCGCCAGAATGAGGCGAAACTGTAGCGATGGGCCACGGCTAAAAATTGGCTTCATAGGCTATGCGTATTCTCGCGTCAGAGAGAAAGGGTAGCAAATTGCTACCCTCTCAAACTCGACTACTCTTCGCTGAACAAATCGCCGCCGTGCATGTCGATCATTTCCAGCGCCTTGCCACCACCACGGGCGACGCAAGTCAGTGGATCTTCTGCAACTACGACAGGAATACCTGTCTCTTCCATTAACAGGCGGTCGAGGTTACGCAGCAGCGCACCACCACCGGTCAGAACCATACCGCGCTCGGAGATATCGGACGCCAGCTCTGGTGGGCACTGTTCCAGCGCGACCATTACCGCACTCACGATACCCGTCAGTGGCTCCTGCAGTGCTTCCAGAATTTCGTTGGAGTTCAGGGTGAAACCGCGTGGAACACCTTCAGCCAGGTTGCGGCCACGTACTTCGATCTCGCGCACTTCATCGCCCGGATATGCAGAGCCGATTTCGTGTTTGATACGCTCTGCGGTGGCTTCACCGATCAGAGAGCCGTAGTTACGGCGCACATAATTAATGATGGCTTCGTCGAAGCGGTCACCACCGATACGTACGGAAGAGGAGTACACCACGCCGTTCAGAGAGATAACGGCCACTTCAGTGGTACCACCACCGATATCCACCACCATGGAACCGGTCGCTTCAGACACAGGCAGACCTGCACCGATTGCCGCCGCCATTGGCTCTTCAATCAGGAACACTTCACGCGCACCTGCGCCCTGAGCAGATTCACGGATTGCGCGACGCTCGACCTGGGTTGCGCCAACCGGCACACACACCAGAACACGCGGGCTTGGACGCATGAAGCTGTTGCTGTGAACCTGCTTGATGAAGTGCTGAAGCATTTTTTCAGTCACGAAGAAGTCAGCGATAACGCCGTCTTTCATTGGGCGAATAGCGGCGATGTTGCCAGGGGTACGACCCAGCATCTGCTTCGCGTCATGACCCACTGCGGCTACGCTTTTCGGCGAGCCTGCACGATCCTGACGAATGGCCACAACGGAAGGCTCATTCAATACGATGCCTTGTCCTTTTACATAAATAAGGGTATTCGCAGTACCCAGGTCAATGGACAGGTCATTGGAAAACATGCCACGAAATTTTTTCAACATACTAAGGGATAATCCTGAAAGCTGGGGCGGAAAACAAAATCCGCTTACTTTACCAACCACACGCAGCAGCGACAAGGCGCAAAAATCATCTGCAACGGTGAAAATTTGTGCAGTACGTTTCCTGATGTTACAAAATCATCCCCTGACTCCCTCAGGGCTGAATAAACAGCAGCATTCCTTACTGACCTTTGTAACCCGTTAAAGGTCGTTCACTGGCTTTTTGCTCGACATACTCAAAGCTACAGGCGCGATATTCTACGTGAAAACAGCGTAAACGGCAGGTCAAACCGAGTATCTTTGCAAATATTTTTTCACATTGGTGTCAAGCGGCTGAGAGGCAGCAAAAAAATCCCCCTGACCACCCATTACACCGCGCTCTGTTAACATTTGCCATTCGCCTCTGGCGCGCACGCCCGCGGCAAAGACCTGTGTTCGCGTTCCTTTGCACGCCTCAACCAGGCTCTGTACCAGCAGCTGGTTTTCCGTGCGCTTTTCAATATTCCTTACCAGCCCCGGATGTAGCTTTAATAGCTCCACATCCAGCTCCTTGATCCAGTTGGTGCTGACCAGCGTCAAACCTGCCTGCGTCACCGCGACGCGCGCGCCGAGCGCGTTGATCAAACGAACCACCGGACGTAACCGGCTGATGTGTTGACCTACATCCGCCTCAGCAAGTTCAAAAATAATGCGTTTGCGTTGCGATTTTTCGCATTGCATTAATGTATCACGCAGCCAGCGCTGAAAACGCGGGCGTATTAATGACTCCACGGTGACCTGTAACGCCAGGCTCTCTTCAGGCCAGAATGATAAAAACGGAATCAAGCGGCTAATTTGCTGACGGTCATACTCTTCGGACAGCCCAAATTGCAGCACCATTGGCAGATATTCCGCAGAAATAACCTCTTCCGTACCGTCAAAAATACGACACATCAGTTCACGGTGATGAACGTTGCCGTTTTTCATGACCGCGGGTTTTTGATAAATACGCGGTCCGCCGCGGCTTAACATTTGCTCAATCAACGTACGCCAGCGCACGTTACCGCGCCCTTTTTCCGGCAGCGAATCATCATAGACCGCCCATCCGTTCGCGCCCTGCAGCACGGCGTTGCGGGTGGCCGCTTCCGCATGCTCCATCACCTGTTCTGTCGATTGTCCGCCACGCCAGGCGCAGATCCCCATGTGGACCATATCGTCCCTGTCGAGCATTTTGCTCTGCGGCAGCGCATCAACCGCCTTCAGCAGCTGGCTGGCGATGCTTTCCGACTCCTTCAGCGTCCGATGCGGCAGCAACACGGCAAAGTCGCTGCGGTGGTAGCGGGCCAGCAGCGCGCCCGGGTAGCGCATAATAAAGGTGGAGAGCAGGTTGATCAGCGTAAAGAGATTTTCTTCCGCAGCCCGCTGTCCCCAGGTGTCGCGCAGGAGATCGAAATCAGGCAGGCGAATCATCATCACCACCCCGTGCGTCCCCACTTTTTCCGAATCGTCGAGCAGCGTGGCGAGCTGATTATCAAAGAAAAGGCGGTTGTTGAGGCCGGTTTTATTATCCTGCGCGGCATAGGAGCGGATCAGCGTATCCATACGGCTGCGCTGGTCGCTGGCAAACTGGATTTCCGAGAGCAGCGTATCCAGGGCGCTGCTGGCGCGTGACGGCCATTCGTGGACTGAACCACGGACCTGCGGGCCGCGTTCACCGTTAAGGATTCGCACGGAGCGCATCTCCAGCAGCTCCTGGCCGGAGAGCTGGCGGCGCAGCCAGCGGACCGCGAGAAAGATCAGCAGGACGATAAACGCCACCGCGACGGTGAGCGGCGCGGTGGTCATCATGGAACGGAAATAGCTGGCCATCGGATCGAGATAGACCATGCGTATGGTCATCCCCGGATTTTTAAGGGAATGTACGGTCACTTCCCGATACTGGCTCACCACGCCCGCAGGCCGATAGCTTCCCGGGCGTTCGTGGCTTAACACACGATGCTTTCCCTGCTGAATGTCGATCTGAACAATATCAACAGGTACCATCAACTCATCGAGCTCCCTGGAGAGTGCCGGTAGCGGCGTCGTCAGCAGACGCGTATCAATTACCGACGCGACAGACTGTACCCGGTTAACCAGTTTGTCCTGAATGGCGTTGTAAAAGCTCAGAGAGCAGCCCAGAAGGGTGACAAAAATGGTAAGCCCCGTCAGCAAGGTGATAAAAGCTGAGAACTTCGTCGTTAATCGCATCCTTGAGATTACTCCGTGGGTTGATGGGGTAGCGAGTAAGCGCTAACTTGCATTTCAAATGCGGCATACTACCAAATCGGGTGTATCTGGCAATTTATTGCGTTAAATCGGCACTGCGTTTCCCTGAGCGAGTATAGTCTTCAGAAATTATTTTCCAATCAAATGAGTCGAGAGGACCCCGTATGCAGGCTTTGATCTTAGAACAGCAGGACGGCAAAACGCTTGCCTCAGTGCAGGCGGTAGAAGAGAGTCGTCTGCCGGAAGGCGAAGTAACCGTCGACATCGACTGGTCCAGTTTAAATTATAAAGATGCGCTGGCGATTACCGGGAAGGGTAAAATCATCCGAAATTTCCCTATGGTGCCGGGTATTGATTTCGCTGGCCGGGTACATACCAGCGAGGATCCGCGCTTCCATCCGGGCCAGCAGGTCCTGCTCACCGGCTGGGGCGTAGGTGAAAATCACTGGGGCGGGCTGGCCACGCAGGCGCGCGTGAAGGGCGACTGGCTGGTGCCGATGCCGAAAGGCATGGATGGCCGCAAGGCGATGATCGTCGGCACGGCAGGCTTTACCGCGATGCTGTGCGTGATGGCGCTGGAAGACGCAGACATCCGCCCTGAATCGGGGGAAGTTGTCGTCACCGGTGCCAGCGGGGGCGTGGGCAGCACGGCAGTGACGCTACTGCACAAGCTGGGCTATCAGGTTGCGGCGGTTTCCGGTCGGGAAAGTACCCACGATTACCTGCGCCAGCTCGGTGCAAACCGCATTCTCAGCCGTGACGAATTCGCCGAAACCCGTCCACTGGAAAAACAGGTCTGGGCGGGCGCGGTGGATACCGTCGGTGATAAAGTGCTGGCAAAAGTCCTGGCGCAGATGAACTACGGCGGCTGCGTGGCCGCCTGCGGGCTGGCGGGCGGATTTGCCCTGCCAACCACCGTGATGCCATTCATTCTGCGTAACGTCCGCCTGCAGGGCGTGGATTCCGTGATGACACCTGCGGCTCGTCGTACTGAGGCATGGGAACGTCTGGTGCGCGATTTACCGGAATCTTTCTACACCCAAAGCGCCACGGAGATTACGCTCAGCCAGGCACCGGACTATGCCAGTAAGATCATGGATAACCAGTTCCACGGTCGCGCGCTGGTGAAAATCGCCTAATCTTCAAATTTTCGTGACATATTCGCGCGAATCACTCTCCTCCGTCATGCTTAGGAAAACGCATGACGGAGGATGCCATGAAAAACCGAAAACTGACGGAAGCCGACGTAACGTCCGAGTCTGTCTTTATGTTACAGCGCCGCCAGATCCTGAAAATGCTTGGCATCAGCGCCACCGCGCTCTCGCTCTCGCCTTCGGCTCACGCTGACCTGCTCGACTGGTTTAAAGGCAACGATCGGCCGAAGGCCCCTTCCGGCGCCCCGCTCACCTTTACGAAACCCGCCCAATGGCAGAACAAACTGACGCTTACGCCAGAAGATAAAGTGACGGGCTATAACAACTTCTACGAATTTGGCCTCGACAAGGCCGATCCTGCGGCCAACGCCGGTAGTCTCAAAACCGAACCGTGGACGCTGAAAATCGACGGCGAAGTGGCAAAACCCCTGACGCTGGACCACCACGATCTGACCACCCGTTTCCCGCTCGAAGAGCGTATCTACCGCATGCGCTGCGTGGAAGCCTGGTCGATGGTGGTGCCCTGGATCGGCTTCCCGCTGCATAAATTGCTGGCGATGGTGGAGCCCACCAGCAACGCAAAATATGTCGCTTTCCAGACGCGGTATGCGCCAGACGAGATGCCGGGCCAGAAAGACCGGTTCATTGGCGGCGGGCTGGAGTATCCCTACGTTGAAGGGTTACGCCTTGACGAAGCCATGCACCCTCTTACGCTGCTGACCGTCGGCGTTTACGGCAAGGCGCTTCCGCCGCAGAACGGCGCGCCCATCCGTTTAACCGTGCCGTGGAAATACGGTTTCAAAGGAATTAAGTCTATCGTCAGCATTAAGCTCACCCGCGAGCGTCCGCCAACCACCTGGAATCTGGCGGCTCCGGACGAATACGGTTTCTTCGCCAACGTGAATCCGCACGTGGATCATCCGCGCTGGTCGCAGGCGACCGAGCGTTTTATCGGTTCCGGCGGCGCGCTGGACGTGAAGCGCCAGCCAACGCTGCTGTTTAACGGTTATGCGGATGAAGTGGCCTCGCTGTACCGTGGCCTCAATTTACGGGAGAACTTCTGAGTGCGTTTAACGGCAAAACAGATTACCTGGCTGAAAGTGCTGCTGCATTTAGCCGGAATACTCCCCTTTCTCTGGCTGTTCTGGGCCGCCAGCCAGGGGCTTTTTAGCGCCGATCCGGCCAAGGATATCCAGCATTTTACCGGTCGGATGGCTCTGAAATTTTTACTGGCCACCTTGCTCGTCTCGCCGCTGGCGCGCTACGCTAAACAGCCACTATTGATACGCACCCGTCGGCTTTTGGGGCTATGGTGTTTTGCCTGGGCCACGCTGCATCTGACCAGCTATGCCCTGCTGGAACTGGGAATTAACAATCTGACACTGCTTGGCCGCGAACTGGTGACGCGCCCTTATCTGACGCTGGGTATTGTGAGCTGGGTGATTTTACTGGCGTTAGCGCTGACATCCACGCAATATGCGCAGCGAAAGCTGGGCCGTCGCTGGCAGTTGCTGCATAACTTCGTCTATCTTGTCGCGATCCTCGCACCCATTCATTATCTGTGGTCGGTGAAGATCCTCTCTCCGCAGCCGGTCCTTTACGCGCTGGCGGCCGTGGCGCTTTTAGCATGGCGTTACAAGAAGTTCCGCCAGTGGTTGCGATAGTTCGCGAAACTGTGCGTTTTCCCGCAGATTGCCTCTCAACCGCAAATCTTTTTTGGATTGCGGTTGATAATCTTCCCTGATAAGACCAGTATTTAGCTGCCAAATGCTACGAAATCGTTATAATGTGCGACCTTGGTTCGCCTGACAGTGGTTTTTGGCCTCTGAAAAGGTGACATTTGCGCTTCGACGGTATATTTTGTTTTTTACCCGAAAATCGCAGGAGATAGCGGCATAATGACTGATAAGTTCCAGATCTTAGTTTTGAACGGACCGAACCTGAACATGCTCGGCACCCGTGAGCCGGAGAAGTACGGCACGCTGACATTAAGCGAAATTGTTAACCGTTTGAGCACGGAAGCAGCGTCGCTGAATGTGGATTTGGATCATTTTCAGTCAAACGCGGAGTACGCAATCATCGACCGTATTCATCAGGCTAAAGACAATGTGGACTATATCCTGATCAATCCGGCCGCGTTTACGCACACCAGTGTTGCTATCCGCGACGCACTGCTTGCGGTGAGTATCCCGTTTATCGAGATCCACCTGAGTAACGTGCACGCCCGAGAGCCGTTCCGTCACGATTCGTATCTGTCGGATATCGCTGCTGGCGTTATCTGCGGACTGGGCGCAGACGGCTATTCATACGCTTTACAGACAGCGGTAAAACGCTTGTCACAATCACACTAAACAAGAGTACGGAACCCACTCATGGATATTCGTAAGATTAAAAAACTGATCGAGCTGGTTGAAGAATCAGGCATCTCCGAACTGGAAATTTCTGAAGGCGAAGAGTCTGTACGCATCAGCCGTGCAGCCCCAGCCGCTAGCTTCCCGGTAATGCAGCAAGCTTACGCTGCGCCAGTGCAGCAGCCTGCGCTCTCCGCAGCCGTTGCACCAGCAGCAGCTGAAGCCGCACCTGCCGCTGCAGCAGAAATCAGTGGTCACATCGTACGTTCCCCAATGGTTGGTACTTTCTACCGCACCCCGAGCCCGGACGCGAAGGCGTTCATCGAAGTGGGTCAGAAAGTCAACGTAGGCGATACCCTGTGCATCGTTGAAGCGATGAAAATGATGAACCAGATCGAAGCAGACAAATCAGGTACTGTGAAAGCGATTCTGGTCGAAAGTGGTCAGCCGGTTGAATTTGACGAGCCGCTGGTCGTCATCGAGTAACGAGGCGTACATGCTGGATAAAATTGTTATCGCCAACCGCGGCGAGATCGCACTGCGTATTCTTCGTGCCTGTAAAGAACTGGGCATCAAGACTGTCGCTGTGCACTCAAGCGCGGATCGCGATTTAAAACACGTATTGCTGGCGGATGAGACGGTCTGTATTGGCCCGGCTCCGTCCGTAAAAAGCTATCTGAACATCCCGGCTATCATCAGCGCCGCTGAAATCACCGGCGCGGTGGCAATTCATCCGGGTTACGGCTTCCTCTCTGAGAACGCCAACTTTGCTGAGCAGGTTGAACGCTCTGGCTTTATCTTCATCGGCCCGAAAGCCGACACCATCCGCCTGATGGGCGACAAAGTGTCTGCGATCACCGCGATGAAAAAAGCCGGTGTACCAACCGTACCAGGCTCTGACGGCCCTCTGACCGACGACATGGATGCTAACCGTGCTCATGCTAAACGCATTGGCTACCCGGTTATCATCAAGGCGTCCGGCGGCGGCGGCGGTCGCGGTATGCGCGTTGTGCGCAGCGATGCTGAACTGGCACAGTCCATCTCCATGACCAAAGCAGAAGCGAAAGCCGCTTTCAGCAATGACATGGTGTACATGGAAAAATACCTGGAAAACCCACGCCACATCGAAATTCAGGTGCTGGCTGACGGTCAGGGTAACGCAATCTATCTGGCAGAACGTGACTGCTCCATGCAGCGTCGTCACCAGAAGGTGGTCGAAGAAGCACCAGCGCCGGGCATTACTCCGGAACTGCGTCGCTACATCGGCGAACGTTGCGCTAAAGCGTGTGTCGATATCGGCTATCGTGGAGCGGGTACCTTTGAGTTCCTGTTCGAAAACGGCGAGTTCTACTTCATTGAGATGAACACCCGTATTCAGGTTGAACATCCGGTTACCGAAATGATCACCGGGGTTGACCTGATTAAAGAGCAGCTGCGTATCGCAGCCGGTCAGCCGCTGTCCATCAAGCAGGAAGAAGTTGTGGTGAAAGGCCATGCGGTAGAATGCCGTATCAACGCCGAAGACCCGAACACCTTCCTGCCAAGCCCGGGTAAAATCACGCGTTTCCACGCGCCGGGTGGCTTTGGCGTGCGCTGGGAGTCTCATATCTACGCCGGTTACACCGTACCGCCGTACTATGACTCAATGATCGGCAAGCTCATCTGCTACGGCGAAAACCGTGACGTGGCGATTGCCCGCATGAAGAACGCCCTGCAGGAACTGATCATCGACGGAATCAAAACCAACGTTGATCTGCAGATGCGCATCATGAGCGACGAGCACTTCCAGAATGGTGGAACCAACATCCACTATCTGGAGAAAAAACTCGGTCTGAACGAGAAGTAAGAGACCTGTGTTGTGAAAAGGCCGGATTATCCGGCCTTTTTTATTTCTGGGGCCTGGAAAGCCTCATCATGTACAATCCCCGCTTTCTTCATCCACAAGGGACAAAAAATGGACAAACGTTTTGTTCAGGCCCATAAAGAAGCGCGCTGGGCGCTGTGGCTGACCCTTCTCTATCTTGCTGCATGGTTAGTAACCGCTTACTTACCAGACTCTGCTATTGGCATCACCGGCCTGCCGCACTGGTTCGAACTGGCCTGCCTGCTGGTTCCGCTGGTGTTTATCCTGCTGTGCTGGGCAATGGTGAAATTTATCTACCGGGATATTCCGCTGGAGGACGATGATGCAGCTTGAAGTCATTCTGCCGCTTGTCGCTTACCTGCTGGTCGTATTTGGATTGTCCATTTACGCCATGCGCAAAAGAACGACCGGTGCCTTTCTGAACGAGTATTTCCTCGGCAGCCGTTCGATGGGCGGCGTTGTGCTGGCGATGACGCTGACCGCGACCTATATCAGCGCCAGCTCGTTTATTGGCGGCCCCGGTGCGGCCTACAAATACGGGTTAGGCTGGGTTTTGCTGGCGATGATCCAGCTGCCTGCCGTCTGGCTCTCGTTGGGCATACTGGGTAAAAAATTTGCCATTCTGGCGCGCCGTTACAATGCCGTGACGCTCAACGATATGCTCTTTGCCCGTTACCAGAGCCGCTTGCTGGTGTGGCTGGCGAGCTTGAGCCTGCTGGTGGCGTTTATCGGTGCGATGACCGTACAGTTTATCGGCGGTGCGCGTCTGCTGGAAACGGCGGCCGGCATCCCTTACGAGACAGGCCTCATCATCTTCGGAGTAAGCATCGCGCTCTATACTGCGTTTGGCGGATTCCGCGCCAGCGTGCTGAACGATACGCTGCAGGGAATGGTGATGCTCATCGGTACGATCGTTCTGCTGGTGGGGATTGTTCATGCGGCGGGTGGACTCACTCACGCGGTGGAAACCCTGGAAGCGATTGACCCGAAACTGGTCTCGCCGCAGGGCGCAGATGATATCCTCTCTCCGACCTTTATGACCTCATTCTGGGTGTTAGTCTGCTTCGGAGTAATTGGTCTGCCGCATACCGCCGTGCGCTGTATCTCCTATAAAGACAGCAAAGCCGTTCACAAGGGCATCATCATCGGGACGATTGTGGTCGCTGTCCTGATGTTTGGTATGCATCTGGCGGGGGCATTAGGGCGCGCGGTAATCCCCGATCTTACCGTGCCGGATCTGGTTATCCCGACGCTGATGGTCAAAGTACTGCCCCCCTTTGCCGCCGGGATTTTCCTCGCCGCGCCAATGGCCGCCATTATGTCGACCATCAACGCTCAGTTACTGCAAAGTTCCGCTACGATCATTAAAGATCTCTATCTGAACCTGCGCCCTGAGCAGGTTGAAAATGAACGTCGCCTGAAGCATATGTCGGCGGTGATTACGCTGGTGCTAGGCGCGTTGCTGCTGTTAGCCGCATGGCGCCCGCCGGAGATGATCATCTGGCTGAACCTGCTGGCATTTGGTGGGCTTGAGGCGGTATTCCTGTGGCCGCTGGTGTTAGGGCTCTACTGGGAACGCGCAAATGCTGCCGGTGCGCTGAGCGCGATGATTGTTGGCGGCGTGCTGTACGCCGTCCTCGCAACGTTTAAGATTCAGTACCTGGGCTTCCATCCGATTGTGCCTTCGTTACTGCTAAGTTTACTGGCGTTTGTGGTGGGGAACCGTTTCGGTCAGCCCGGCCCACAGCCCGCTATGATTTCTACTGATAAATAAAGAGTTTTGCCATGCCGTGGATCCAACTAAAACTGAATACAACCGGCGCGAACGCCGAAGAGCTGAGCGATGCGCTAATGGAGGCCGGCTCGGTCTCTATCACCTTCCAGGACACGCATGACACGCCGGTCTTTGAACCGCTGCCGGGCGAAACCCGCCTGTGGGGCGATACCGACGTGATTGGCCTGTTCGATGCTGAAACCGACATGAAAGAGGTCGTCGCGATTCTGGAAAACCACCCTCTGCTGGGCGCGGGCTTTGCGCACAAAATCGAACAGCTGGAAGACAAAGACTGGGAACGCGAATGGATGGATAACTTCCACCCGATGCAGTTCGGCAAACGTCTGTGGATCTGCCCAAGCTGGCGCGAGGTTCCTGATGAAAACGCGGTTAACGTCATGCTCGATCCGGGTCTGGCGTTTGGTACCGGCACCCATCCAACGACCTCCCTGTGCCTGCAGTGGCTGGATGGTCTCGATCTGGATGGTAAGACGGTGATCGACTTCGGCTGTGGATCCGGGATCCTTGCGATTGCCGCCCTGAAACTGGGCGCGGCAAAAGCTATCGGGATCGATATCGATCCACAGGCGATTCAGGCCAGTCGCGACAACGCCGAGCGCAACGGCGTTTCCGATCGACTGGAGCTGTATCTGCCGGATGCGCAGCCAGAAGCCATGAAAGCCGATGTGGTGGTTGCAAACATTCTGGCGGGGCCATTGCGCGAGCTGGCTCCGTTAATCAGCGTGCTGCCCGTTGAGGGCGGTCTGCTGGGACTTTCGGGTATCCTGGCAAGCCAGGCAGACAGCGTGTGTGAAGCCTACGCCGATCTTTTCGCTCTCGACCCGGTGGTGGAGAAAGAAGAGTGGTGTCGTATTACCGGTCGTAAAAAATAAGCATTTGGCGTGGTCCTCTGACCACGCCCCTCTTCCTCTGATAATCCTCTCTCCCTCTGCCATTCTTCGGTAAAATAACCACACAAATCATGTTGATTTGTATTAAAAAATTCACCGGAAGAATATGATGAAACACATTACAGGCAAGGCAGCGCTGTTTGCGCTGAGCATGGTTTCGGCTTCAGCATTCGCATCACACTGGGGCTATGAAGGGGAAGGTTCACCGGAACACTGGGGTGAACTGGACGAGGCCTACAAGACCTGCCAGAGCGGGATGAACCAGTCTCCGATAAATATTGATTCGACCGCTAACGCCCATCTCTCCCCGCTGCAAACACACTACATTGATGGTCCTGTAACGCTGACCAATAATGGCCATACCATTCAGGCTAGCGAACAGGCTGACACTCGCGACACCATCACTCTGGACAAGCAAACCTGGACGCTCCAGCAGTTCCACTTCCATGCACCAAGCGAAAACACCGTGCACGGCAAGAAGTACGCGATGGAGATGCATCTGGTACATAAAAACAGCGCGGGTGAGCTGACCGTGGTAGCCGTCATGTTTGATAAAGGGGCTGAGAATCCGGAGCTGGATAAGCTGTGGAGCGTGATGCCGCAGCAGGCTGAACAGAACGTCTCCATTGAGAAGGATCTCAACCTGAACAAGCTGCTGCCGAAGGTGAAAACCTACTGGCGCTTTAGCGGATCTCTGACCACGCCACCGTGTTCTGAAGGGGTCACCTGGATCGTGCTCAAACAGCCGTTAACCGTCTCAGCAGAACAGCTTGAGAAATTTACCCATACCATGCATCACGATAATAACCGCCCGGTACAGTCTCTGCATGGGCGCGTTGTGGTCGAATAACGCCCATTCTGAGGCTTAATATCATGTTCTAAAATGCGACGCAGATCGCAAAGAAGAGGGAAAATCTGCTGCTAAAAACAGCAGATTATCCCGTTCAGGTAGGCCATTTATTCAGAAATGATGAGAAGTTACGGGAAATTGTAAGCGCTCATAAAATAGCCATTCCTGTCTAACACAATGATTTAAATAGTGAATAATTCTTAACGGAAAGATTGAGCGGCGATTCCTTGATCTACAACAGTGGATTGTTCAAAGTTTGGCCTTTCATCTCGTGCAAAAAATGCGTAATATACGCCGCCTTGCAGTCACAGTATGGTCATTTCTTAACTCATGCGCATCGGACACCACCAGCTTAGAAATCGCCTGATCGCAGCCCCTATGGCAGGTATTACCGACCGGCCGTTCAGGACGCTGTGCTATGAGATGGGAGCCGGTTTAACCGTATCCGAGATGATGTCGTCTAACCCGCAGGTTTGGGAAAGCGATAAATCCCGCCTTCGGATGGTGCACATTGATGAACCCGGTATTCGCACCGTGCAAATTGCCGGAAGCGTGCCTGAAGAGATGGCAGATGCCGCGCGTATCAACGTGGAAAGTGGTGCCCAGATTATTGATATCAATATGGGGTGCCCGGCCAAAAAAGTGAATCGCAAGCTTGCAGGTTCAGCCCTTCTGCAATACCCCGACCAGGTGAAAGCTATCCTGACGGCGGTTGTCAGCGCAGTGGACGTTCCTGTTACGTTGAAGATTCGCACGGGTTGGTCGCCGGAACACCGTAACTGTGTAGAGATTGCCCAACTGGCCGAAGACTGTGGCATTCAGGCCCTGACCATTCATGGACGCACGCGCGCCTGTTTGTTCAACGGTGAAGCTGAATACGACAGCATTCGGGCAGTTAAGCAGAAAGTTTCCATTCCGATTATCGCGAATGGCGACATAACTGACCCGCTTAAAGCCAGAGCGGTGCTCGACTATACGGGAGCTGATGCTCTGATGATAGGACGTGCCGCTCAGGGAAGACCCTGGATCTTTCGGGAAATCCAGCATTATCTGGACACTGGAGAGCTGCTTGCTCCCCTGCCTCTGGCAGAGGTTAAGCGCTTGCTTTGTTCGCATGTTCGGGAACTGCATGACCACTACGGTCAGGCGAAAGGGTACCGAATTGCGCGTAAACACGTTTCCTGGTATCTCCAGGAGCACGCTCCAGATGACCAGTTTCGGCGCACATTCAACGCCATTGAGGATGCCAGCGAACAGCTGGAGGCGTTGGAGGCATACTTCGAAAATCTTGCGTAATGAAATAAAGAGCTGACAGAACTATGTTCGAACAACGCGTAAATTCTGACGTACTGACCGTTTCTACCGTTAACTCTCAGGATCAGGTAACTCAAAAGCCCCTGCGTGACTCGGTTAAACAGGCACTGAAGAACTATTTTGCTCAACTAAACGGTCAGGATGTTAATGACCTGTATGAGCTGGTACTGGCTGAAGTTGAACAGCCACTGTTGGACATGGTGATGCAATACACCCGCGGTAACCAAACCCGCGCTGCGCTGATGATGGGTATCAACCGTGGTACTCTGCGTAAGAAACTGAAAAAATACGGCATGAACTGATACTAATCAGTTAAATGCTTGTTTAAAAAGGCGCTCTTCGGCATGGGGAAGCGCCTTTTTTATTCCCTGCTTCACTCCGTCAACGCTTTGTAAACCTTCGCTTATCCCGCTTTAAAACCGCCGCTTTTGGTGTATATTTCCCCCACTTTACTGGCGCTCTTCTCGCGGAATGACACAATGATTCGTAAATACTGGTGGCTGGTTGTCTTTGCAATCTCCGTTTTGATTTTCGATGCACTTCTGATGCAGTGGATTGAACTGATGAGCACCGAAACCGATAAGTGTCGCAATATGAACTCCGTGAATCCCCTGAAACTCGTAAACTGTTCAGAGCTCGACTAGCCGCCTGATTGCGCAAACTCCCCGTGATTACCCACTAAAAACGGGGATTTAAATCCCTTTGAGCCATTACCCGACGGTGATAATGTCTCGCCCTTCTCAACCGCTCTAGCGTAACCCCACACTCGAGTAGAACCGTCCATGCTGGTCAGCCAATACAACCATATCCTTGTTGTCCTCTCCTTTGTTGTTGCCATCCTTGCCGCGTATACCGCACTGAATATGGCGGCACGTGTCGCCGGGAGTGAGGGTGTCGCTGCCCGCGTCTGGCTGGCTGGCGGCGGTATTGCAATGGGCATCGGCGTGTGGGCCATGCATTTTATCGGCATGCTGGCGATGGATCTCTCCATGAGCATGAGCTACAACGCCAGCCTGACGGTGTTATCCATGGTCATCGCCGTCGGGTCGTCACTGTTCGCGCTCTGGCTCGTGAGCTGCGATCAATTACGCTTGCGCCGTCTGCTGCCCGGTGCGCTGGTGATGGGAAGCGGTATTGTTGCCATGCATTACACCGGCATGGCTGCGCTGGAAGTGATGCCCGGGATTATCTGGGATAAGGTCTGGGTGGCCATTTCGGTCGCCATTGCGCTTGCCGCTTCACTCGCTGCATTGTGGCTGACCTTCCGCCTGCGTCACGACGCCGCGCAGGTCGTGCTGATGCGCACGGGTGCCGCCATCACCATGGGCATAGCCATTGCCGGGATGCACTACGCCGGGATGAAAGCCGCACAGTTTCCGATGTCCACAATGGTTCACCATGAGGGTATTAACGGGAGCTGGCTGGCGGTGCTGGTGAGCGTTGTCGCGCTCTCTATTCTTGGGATTACCCTGTTGGTATCAATGCTGGACGCCCGCCTTCAGGCGCGTACCGCCCTTCTGGCCTCGTCCCTTGCGGAAGCTAACCGGGAACTCGCACAGCTGGCCCTGCACGATACCCTGACGCGGCTGCCCAACCGTATCCTGCTGGAAGACCGACTCGATCAGGCCATCAGCAAAGCCGATCGCGAGGGGACCCATTTTGCCCTGATGTTCATGGATCTTGACGGCTTTAAAGCCATCAATGACGCTTACGGCCATGATGTCGGTGACAAGCTGCTGATTGCCGTAACGGAGCGCCTGCTGCATCTCCTGAAGGGCCAGTTCACCCTGGCACGTATCGGCGGTGATGAGTTTGTTCTGCTGGCTGAGGGGGAAGGCCCGGACGATGCGGCATCGCTGGCGAATTCGCTGGTGCGCGCGATCGATAGCCCGTTCAACCTCGACCACTATGAACTGATGGTTACCCTCAGCATTGGGATCGCGCTGTATCCTCACGACGGCAAAACCGAACGTGAGCTCATGTTAAACGCCGATGCGGCGATGTACCATACCAAGCATATGGGCCGGAACGGTTACCACTTTTTCCAGCCCTCGATGAATACGCTGGCGCAGACCCACCTTCAGTTAATGAACGATCTGTGGATGGCGATCGATCGCAATGAGCTCCGCCTGCTGTATCAGCCAAAATTTCACGCCCCCGCCGGCCCTCTCCTTGGATTTGAGGCGTTATTGCGCTGGCAGCATCCTAAGCAGGGGTTACTGACCCCGGACCTTTTCCTGCCGCTGGCGGAAAAAACGGGGCTGATTATCCCTATCGGCAACTGGGTAATTAATGAAGCCTGTCGCCAGCTGCGTGAATGGCATCTTCAGGGACATCAAAGCTGGTCAATGGCGGTAAACCTGTCGACGCTGCAGTTTGAACAGCCTTCGCTGGTCAACACGGTTCTCAACAGCCTGGCACTTCATCATGTGCCACCAGAAATGTTGATCCTGGAGGTGACGGAAACCACGGCCATGAGCAACCCGGATGAAAGTGTACGGGTGCTGACAGAGCTGACGGAAGCGGGCGTCAAGGCCTCCATTGATGATTTTGGCACCGGCTATTCAAGCCTGCTGTACCTCAAGCGCTTACCTGCCTGTGAATTGAAAATCGACAGGGCGTTCGTGAAAGAGCTCAGCGGAGAAAGCGAGGATGCCACCATTGTCTCCGCGATTGTAGCCCTCGCCAAAACACTCAATCTGAAAGTCGTGGCTGAAGGCGTAGAAACCGAAGCACAGCAGGCCTTTTTGACCGAGTTGGGCTGCAACACCCTTCAGGGTTATCTGTTAGGTAAACCCGTCAGCGCGCAAACCATAGAGGCGCTTTGTGCGCGAGGGGAGATGCTACCTGGCGCAGGGCTGTAAGCATCATCATGAGGCGATACGCGAATGACAGGGAGTGTCGCCAGAATGCTATCAACCAGGGCGGGCGCCTGCTGATAAAGATTGAAACTTTCGTTATTCATTAACCAGTTTTTAATTATTCCGCTAAAAAATCCGTGGAATACGATCAAGGTCAGATCAACATTTACCTTTGGCGAAATGATGTTACGTGAAATACAGGCCTCCAGCGAGGCACGCAGCGTGTCATAATTGAATCCAATCCGTTTTCTGATGTCTCTCTCTGAAATCATGTCACTGCTAAATTCACATTTATGATACAAAATTTGTAAAAGTGCGCATTGTCGAGGCTCACGCGCAATATACTGCAACGCAGTAATAAATTGCTCACGAAGTATTAACAATGGATCATCACCTTCGGAAAGGGAAAGCCTGTCGCGAATAATGTCGCGAAGCGGTAATTGCTGCTCCCAGATGGCATTAAATATTTCAGCTTTACTGGTGAAGTGCCAATAGATTGCACCGCGCGTCACATTTGCAGCATCCGCGATGTCCGTCAGCGTGGTGTTGGCTACGCCACGCGTCGCAAACTGCCCGATAGCCGCCTCAATCAACTGCTGCCGGGTTTGTTGAGCTTCTTCTTTCTTTTTCCGCGCCATAGACAACGACTCGCTACTCACAAAGTTTATACGTAACACAGGTCAGGAGAACGAAAGTATTCACCAATTCCCGTTTTAGTTTTGCACAAAAAAAGTCAATCTTCTTAATTTATAGTTTAGCTAAATACATATTTAAGTTTAAATTCATGCCATGAATAAATGAGGCACATTAAGCGCTATTTAACTGATTAGCTTGCCGGAAGAAGACAGAGAAATAAACCGAGTCTGATTCTGATTTTTCTGCTCAGACCTTGCCATTCGCACTTATAAATTAAAAAACATTAAATACCCTCATTATTATACGCAACTACATTTTATTTTTTTATCCCGCTGCCCCTGCTACCGATTCACGCTAAATATCGGTTACCGGGTATTTAAAGGAACAGTAATGACGAATCATTTCAGACGCTTACCCTTAGCCGGTTTCATTGTCTGCGCTGTGCTGCTCTCAGGATGCGATGGCCAGGAAAACCAACAACAACATCCGCAGGCTCCCCAGGTCACTGTGCATATTGTGAAAAGCGCACCGCTGGCTGTCACCACTGAACTCCCGGGCAGAACAGATGCGTTCCGCGTTGCAGAGGTTCGTCCGCAGGTTAGCGGTATTATCCTGCGTCGCAACTTCACGGAGGGCAGCGATGTAAAAGCTGGAGATTCGCTTTACCAGATTGATCCTGCAACCTATCAGGCGGCTTACGACAACGCCAAAGGCGAGCTGGCGAAGGCCCAGGCGGCGGCCAATATTGCTCACCTGACGGTGAAACGTTATCTCCCGCTGGTCGGTACACAGTATGTCAGCAAGCAGGAGTATGACCAGGCCGTGGCCACGGCCCAGCAGGCAGACGCCAGCGTCGTCGCCGCCAAAGCGGGCGTTGAAAGCGCGCGCATCAACCTTGCCTATACCAAAGTGACATCGCCCGTTGATGGTCGCATCGGCAAATCCAGCGTAACGGAAGGGGCGCTGGTCACCAACGGGCAGGCAGCGGCGCTGGCAACGGTTCAGCAGCTTGATCCGATGTATGTCGATGTCACCCAGTCCAGTAATGATTTTTTGCGCCTGAAGCAGACGAGCCTGCAAAAAGGCGATACCGCCAGCAGCGTTGAGCTACTGATGGAGAACGGGCAGCCCTATCCGCTGAAAGGCACATTGCAGTTCTCAGACGTCACGGTGGATCAAAGTACCGGCTCGATTACCCTGCGCGCCATTTTCCCGAATCCTCAACATCTGCTGTTACCGGGTATGTTCGTTCGCGCCCGGATTGATGAAGGTACGCAGCCGGATGCGATTCTGGTTCCCCAGCAAGGCGTGACTCGTACGCCGCGAGGCGATGCCACCGTGATGGTGGTGAACGATAAAAATCAGGTTGAGTCTCGCACCGTCGTTGCGCCTCAGGCGATTGGCGACCGCTGGCTGGTGACGGAAGGGCTGAAAAACGGTGACCGCGTGATTGTTAGCGGGCTACAAAAGGTCAGACCGGGCGTAACCGTCGTCGCCACGCCTGATACCACCACCGCTCCAGCCAGTTAAGGGACGACGACATGGCTAATTTCTTTATTCAGAGACCGGTTTTCGCCTGGGTACTTGCCATCATTTTGATGATTGCTGGTGGGCTAGCCATTCTCAAACTTCCCGTCGCACAGTATCCGACCATTGCGCCTCCCGCCGTGGCGATATCCGCGACCTACCCGGGAGCAGATGCTCAAACGGTGCAGGATACCGTGACCCAGGTTATCGAACAGAACATGAACGGTATCGATAACCTGATGTATATGTCCTCCACCAGCGATTCAGCGGGTAACGTCACCATCACCCTGACCTTCGAGTCCGGAACCGATCCGGACATCGCCCAGGTGCAGGTGCAGAACAAGCTACAGCTCGCCATGCCGCTGCTGCCGCAAGAGGTGCAGCAGCAAGGGATTGGCGTTGAGAAGTCCAGCAGTAGCTTCCTGCTGGTCGCCGGTTTTGTTTCAGACAACAAAAACCTCACGCAGAATGACATCTCCGACTATGTTGCCTCGAACGTCAAAGATGCCATCAGCCGAACGTCTGGTGTCGGTGACGTGCAGCTGTTCGGCGCCCAATATGCGATGCGTATCTGGCTCGACAGCAATGCGATGAACAAATACCAGCTGACGCCGCTGGATATTATCAACCAGCTGAAAACGCAGAACGACCAGATAGCGGCAGGCCAGTTGGGCGGGACGCCATCCATCCCAGGACAGCAGCTGAATGCCTCGATCATCGCGCAAACCCGCCTGAAATCACCGGAAGAGTTTGGCCGCGTGACGCTCAAGGTGAACCAGGACGGCTCGATGGTGCATCTGAAGGATGTGGCTCGCATTGAGCTGGGTGGCGAAAACTACAACATGGTGACAAAAATCAACGGGCAGGCGGCAACCGGCCTGGGGATTAAGCTGGCAACCGGGGCAAATGCGCTGGATACAGCGGCAGCCATCAAGAGCAAGCTGGCACAACTGCAGCCGTTCTTCCCGCAGGGGCTAAAAGTCGTCTACCCCTATGACACCACACCGTTTGTGAAAATCTCCATCCACGAAGTGGTGAAGACCCTGTTTGAAGCGATTATTCTCGTCTTCCTGGTTATGTACTTGTTCCTGCAAAACCTGCGGGCAACGCTCATCCCGACTATCGCGGTTCCGGTCGTTCTGCTGGGTACCTTCGCGGTTCTGGCGGCGTTCGGTTTCTCCATCAATACCCTGACAATGTTCGGCATGGTGCTGGCGATAGGTCTGCTGGTTGATGACGCTATCGTGGTCGTTGAGAACGTTGAACGCGTCATGGTCGAGGACAAGCTGCCGCCGAAAGAGGCTACGCAGAAATCGATGGGACAGATCCAGGGGGCACTGGTGGGGATCGCCATGGTGCTCTCGGCGGTCTTTATCCCGATGGCCTTTTTTGGCGGCTCGACGGGGGCGATCTATCGCCAGTTCTCGCTAACTATCGTTTCCGCTATGGCATTGTCAGTACTGGTTGCGCTAATCCTGACGCCAGCGCTCTGTGCAACGTTGCTTAAGCCTGTATCAGCGGATCATCATGACAAAAAAGGGGGTTTCTTCGGCTGGTTTAATGCGCTCTTTGATAAGAGCGTTGAGCACTACAGTAACAGCGTGAGCGGTATCTTGCGCAAGACCGGACGCTATCTGTTGGTGTACGTCATTATTGTCGGTGGAATGGCGGTGCTCTTCCTGCGCTTACCGACCTCCTTCCTCCCCGAAGAGGATCAGGGGGTGTTTATGACAATGGTTCAGCTCCCGGCGGGGGCAACCCAGACGCGTACTCAGCAGGTTCTCGACCAGGTTCAGGACTACTACCTGAACAAAGAGAAAGCAAATGTTGAATCCGTCTTTACCGTAAACGGCTTTAGCTTTAGCGGCCAGGGTCAGAACTCCGGTATTGCCTTCATCAGCCTGAAGCCCTGGGAAGAGCGTCCTGGGGCGGAAAATGGCGTTGAAGCCATTGTGGGTCGCGCGACAAAAGCTTTCAGTCAGATTAAAGACGGCCTTGTATTCCCGTTTAACCTGCCCGCTATTATTGAGTTAGGTACCGCAACGGGCTTCGACTTTGAACTTATCGATCAGGCAAACCTGGGGCATACCCAGCTGACGCAGGCGCGTAACCAGCTGCTCGGCATGGTGAAAGAGCATCCTGACCTGCTGGTGCGCGTACGTCCAAACGGTCTTGAAGATACGCCTCAGTTCAAACTGGATGTCGATCAGGAGAAAGCACAAGCGCTGGGCGTCAGTCTTTCTGACGTCAACCAGACGATTTCGACGGCCTTAGGGGGCACCTATGTGAATGACTTTATCGATCATGGCCGCGTGAAAAAAGTCTATGTACAGGCCGACGCGAAATTCCGTATGTTGCCAGGAGATATTAACAACCTTTACGTGCGCAGTGCGAACGGGGAAATGGTGCCGTTCTCAGCCTTTAGCAACGCTCACTGGGTTTACGGTTCACCTCGTCTGGAGCGCTATAACGGAATGCCTTCGATGGAGATCCTCGGCGAATCAGCCCCGGGTAAAAGTACCGGCGAAGCCATGGCTATGATGGAAAGCCTCGCGGCAAAACTGCCTTCCGGCATCGGTTATGACTGGACGGGAATGTCTTACCAGGAGCGACTTTCGGGTAACCAGGCGCCTGCACTGTACGCCATCTCACTGATCGTGGTGTTCCTGTGTCTGGCGGCGCTGTATGAAAGCTGGTCCATTCCGTTCTCCGTCATGCTGGTTGTGCCGTTGGGGGTCATCGGGGCGCTTCTCGCAGCCTCGCTGCGCGGGTTAAACAATGACGTCTATTTCCAGGTCGGCCTGCTGACCACGATTGGTCTGTCAGCGAAAAACGCCATCCTGATCGTCGAATTTGCTAAGGACCTGATGGAGAAAGAGGGTAAAGGCATCATTGAGGCCACGCTTGAAGCGTCAAGGATGCGCCTTCGACCGATCCTGATGACGTCTCTGGCCTTTATATTGGGCGTCATGCCGCTGGTGATCAGCTCCGGAGCCGGGAGCGGTGCGCAAAACGCCGTCGGTACGGGCGTGATGGGGGGAATGCTTTCCGCAACGCTGCTGGCGATTTTCTTCGTACCCGTCTTCTTTGTGGTGGTCCGTCGACGCTTTACCCGTCATAAAGATTAACATTTCCCTAAAAAGGCACCTCGCGTGCCTTTTTTATTTTTAACATAAACAATGAATTAGGCATTAAGCAAAACTAATGTTAAAAATACGATGATTTGCATTAAGTAAAAATACTCTCTTGCAGCTTCATAATATCTCCATTAATTCGTCCTGAAACCGACTTTTCTCCACGATTTTTACAAACTACATAATTTGAGATTATTCCTCGTGTAACGCGGACTTACCCCGGTGGTAAAATAACCTCCAGTTCGTTAATTGCCCTCCTGGCTTTATAGCGGACGAGAAATAATATTGAGGTAACATCATGAAAAGATTCATTTCCGTTGCACTACTCGCTGCGCTGCTTGCTGGTTGCGCGCACGACTCTCCATGTGTACCGGTTTACGACGACCAGGGCCGACTGGTTCATACCAATACCTGCATGAAAGGCACCACCCAGGATAACTGGGAAACTGCGGGTGCTATCGCCGGCGGTGCTGCCGCAGTGGCAGGTTTGACGCTGGGTATTGTTGCCCTGACGAAGTAACAGCTGTTAAGAAAGCGCGGCTCTGGCCGCGCTTTTGCTTTTAATCAGTGCACTATTTTCAAATAAGTAAAAAAATAGCCCCGTATTTATTCGCGCTGTTCATTTCATCCTGAAACCAGTCACATCTTTTTCGTATACTCATTTAAATTACCGGTTCTATTGTGATGATTTTCACACATTAATATTATTGACTACCCTGCCAATATTCACGCTGGAAACTATCTTGTCTTTTTCCTGACGCGACTCAAAACTTTTGCTCCAATTTGTGGCACAGGTTGTAATTTCGCACCGTTTCAGGGCGCTCGTTTTATTTAAGCCTGTCTACACTCAGCATTAAGCGTTCACTCATCTCTTATTTTGTCGAACGCAAAACTGGCATTACGTTTGCTTTATAAACGTTGGCCAACGCCACAGACAGGTAAAGCGTTTAAAAACGCCTCTATAACGATAAATTTCGCCACACAGGATGCATTATGAAAAAGACGATGATAGCCAGCCTGGCCGCTGCAGGCATGATGTTTGCCGTAGCCGGTCAAGCCCATGCGGGAACGACACTGGATGCCGTTAAAAAGAAAGGTTTTGTTCAATGCGGTATCAGTGACGGTTTGCCTGGCTTCTCTTATGCCGATGCGAACGGCAAATTTACCGGTATCGATGTGGACGTCTGCCGTGGCGTTGCTGCCGCCGTTTTTGGTGATGACAGCAAAGTAAAATATACCCCGCTGACGGCGAAAGAACGCTTTACGGCGCTGCAGTCCGGTGAGGTTGACATGCTCTCCCGTAATACCACCTGGACTTCCTCCCGCGACGCAGGGATGGGGATGTCATTCACGGGCGTGACCTATTATGACGGTATCGGCTTCCTGACCCACAATAAAGCGGGCCTGAAAAGCGCCAAAGAGCTGGATGGCGCCACCGTTTGTATTCAGGCGGGCACCGATACCGAGCTGAACGTCGCCGATTATTTCAAAGCAAATAACATGAAATACACGCCAGTGACATTCGACCGCTCGGATGAGTCGGCCAAAGCGCTGGAATCCGGCCGTTGCGACACGCTGGCCTCTGACCAGTCACAGCTGTATGCCTTACGCATTAAGCTGAGCAATCCTGCAGAATGGATTGTTCTGCCTGAAGTGATCTCCAAAGAACCTCTCGGACCAGTGGTACGTCGTGGCGATGAAGACTGGTTCTCCATTGTTCGCTGGACGCTGTTTGCCATGCTGAACGCAGAAGAGATGGGTATCAACTCGAAAAACGTGGATGAGAAAGCGGCTAAACCATCCAACCCGGATATGGCACACCTGCTGGGTACAGAAGGTGATTTCGGCAAGGATCTGAAGCTGGATAACAAGTGGGCCTACAACATCATCAAACAGGTGGGCAACTACTCTGAGATCTTTGAACGCAACGTGGGATCGGAAAGCCCGCTGAAGATCAAACGCGGCCAGAACAATCTCTGGAACAACGGCGGTATTCAGTACGCACCACCAGTACGTTAAGTCATAGCTGTAACGGGCACTGCTCCGGCAGTGCCCACTCCAGAGTCATGGTTACTGAGGTTTCTTTATGTCCCATCGCCGCTCAGCCGTAAAAGGATCGCTATCCTTTTCTCATCCCGCGGTCCGCGCCTGGCTATTCCAGATTATTGCTATTGTTGCGGTTGTTCTCATCGCCGTGTATCTCATCCATAACACCATCACCAACCTGAATAATCGCGGCATTACCTCCGGTTTCGCGTTTTTAGATCGCAGCGCGGGATTTGGCATTGTTCAGCATCTTATTGATTACCAGGAAGGTGACACGTATGGACGCGTGTTCGTGGTCGGTTTACTGAATACGCTGCTGGTATCGGCGCTTTGTATCGTCTTCGCGTCGATACTGGGCTTCTTTATTGGTCTGGCGCGTCTTTCTGAAAACTGGCTCCTGCGGAAGCTGTCGACTGTTTATATTGAAACGTTCCGCAATATCCCCCCGCTCCTGCAGATCTTCTTCTGGTATTTTGCCGTATTGCGTAACCTACCCGGCCCCCGTCAGGCCGTCGACGCGTTTGAGCTTTTCTTCCTGAGCAACCGTGGGCTATCCATTCCTTCTCCTCTGCCGGGCGAAGGACTGTACGCTTTTATCGGCGCGATTGCGATCGCGCTTGCTCTCACTGTTGGGGTATTCCGTTTTAACCGCACGCATCAGATCAAAACCGGCCAGCTTCGCAGAACCTGGCCGACGGCTGTCGTCCTGTTCGTTAGCCTGCCGCTGGTGGCTCACTGGCTGTTTGGGGCCGCACTGCACTGGGACATTCCCCATCTGCGGGGCTTCAACTTTCAGGGCGGGATGGTATTAATTCCCGAACTGGCAGCTCTGACATTGGCGCTGTCGATTTATACGTCCGCGTTTATTGCCGAGATTATCCGTGCCGGGATCCAGGCCGTCCCGCACGGACAGCACGAGGCGGCACGCTCACTGGGATTACCGCATACCGTGACGCTTCGCCAGGTCATCATCCCGCAGGCTTTACGGGTCATCATTCCGCCGCTGACCAGCCAGTATCTTAATATTGTCAAAAACTCGTCGCTGGCCGCTGCCATTGGTTATCCCGATATGGTGTCACTCTTCGCCGGAACCGTGCTTAACCAGACCGGACAAGCCATTGAAACCATCGCCATCACCATGTCTGTCTATCTCATCATCAGCCTGGTAATTTCACTGCTGATGAACCTCTATAACCGTCGTATAGCACTGGTCGAGCGCTAAGGATTTATGATGACAAAAGCGATACTGTCGCACTCCTCGCGCCCTGCCAACTCGACAGGTAGACGTTTCATTCTCTGGGCGCGCAAGAATCTGTTCTCCAGCTGGAGTAACAGCCTGCTGACGATTGTCTGTCTGTGGCTCATGTGGGAGTTGATTCCTCCCCTGCTGAACTGGGCGTTTTTACAGGCCAACTGGGTCGGTTCAACCCGGGCAGATTGTACAAAAGCCGGTGCCTGCTGGGTGTTTATCCATGAACGCTTCGGTCAGTTCATGTATGGGTTGTATCCGCATGAACAGCGCTGGCGGATTAATCTGGCGCTGGTTATCGGCCTGCTCTCTGTCGCAGTCATGTTCTGGAAAAAGCTGCCTCACCGTGGACGTTATATTGCCGTCTGGGCGGTGGTTTATCCGATTATTGTCTGGGTGCTGCTGTATGGCGGTTTTCTGGGGTTGGAACGCGTTGAAACACGCCAGTGGGGCGGGCTGACGCTGACGTTGATTATCGCATCAGTGGGGATAGCCGGTGCTCTGCCGTGGGGGATTTTACTTGCCCTGGGGCGACGTTCAAAAATGCCGATCGTCCGCGTGCTCTCCGTTATCTTCATTGAGTTCTGGCGCGGCGTACCGCTTATCACCGTCCTGTTTATGTCGTCGGTCATGCTGCCGCTGTTTATGGCTGAAGGCACAACGATCGACAAACTGATCCGTGCCCTGGTCGGGGTAATTCTCTTCCAGTCCGCCTATGTTGCAGAAGTTGTGCGCGGTGGTCTGCAGGCGTTGCCTAAAGGCCAGTACGAAGCGGCAGAATCACTGGCGCTCGGCTACTGGAAAACGCAGGGGCTGGTCATTCTTCCCCAGGCACTCAAGCTGGTCATCCCGGGTCTGGTCAACACGATCATTGCCCTCTTCAAGGATACCAGCCTGGTGATCATCATCGGGTTGTTCGATCTCTTTAGCAGCGTGCAGCAGGCAACCGTTGACCCTGTCTGGCTGGGTATGTCCACCGAAGGATATGTCTTTGCTGCCCTGATCTACTGGATCTTTTGTTTTAGCATGTCGCGCTACAGCCAGCATCTGGAAAAGCGCTTTAACACCGGGCGTACACCGCACTGAGGAAAATATGAGCCAAATAACTATGACACCCGCCGACGCGATGATTACGCTGGAAAACGTGAACAAATGGTACGGACAGTTTCATGTCCTGAAGGACATTAATCTCAAGGTCAAGCAGGGCGAACGCATTGTCCTGTGCGGCCCTTCCGGCTCCGGGAAATCCACAACCATTCGCTGCATAAACCATCTTGAAGAGCATCAGCAAGGACGCATCGTGGTTGATGGTATCGAGCTGAATGAAGATATCCGCAATATCGAACGCGTGCGTCAGGAAGTGGGAATGGTCTTTCAGCACTTTAATCTGTTTCCGCACCTGACCGTTCTGCAGAACTGTACGCTTGCACCGATTTGGGTACGGAAGATGCCGAAAAAGGAAGCCGAGGCGCTGGCAATGCACTACCTGGAGCGTGTACGTATCGCAGAGCATGCGAATAAGTTCCCTGGCCAGATATCGGGTGGCCAGCAGCAGCGTGTGGCTATCGCCCGTTCTTTGTGTATGAAACCGAAAATTATGCTGTTTGATGAACCGACATCAGCTCTCGATCCGGAAATGGTGAAGGAGGTTCTGGATACCATGATTGGGTTGGCACAATCCGGCATGACCATGCTGTGCGTGACGCATGAGATGGGTTTTGCGCGAACTGTAGCCGACCGGGTGATCTTTATGGACCGTGGGGAGATTGTTGAGCAGGCGCCGCCGGATGAGTTCTTTGCACATCCGAAGTCAGAACGTACGCGAGCATTCCTGTCGCAGGTGATTCATTAATCTGCTTTTTTTGCCCGGTGGTGCTGCGCTTACCGGGCCTACCGTTTTCACGAGAATCATAACGCAAAAAGGCCATCCTTTCGGATGGCCTCTTCACTTGTTTGATGTCTGGCAGTTCCCTACTCTCACATGGGGAGACCCCACACTACCATCGGCGCTACGGCGTTTCACTTCTGAGTTCGGCATGGGGTCAGGTGGGACCACCGCGCTAAAGCCGCCAGACAAATTCTTTTACTTCTTGCCGAACTTTAACCTAAGTATAAAGTGGTGCTGATACCCAGAGTCGAACTGGGGACCTCACCCTTACCAAGGGTGCGCTCTACCAACTGAGCCATATCAGCACGCTAAATTTGATGCCTGGCAGTTCCCTACTCTCAC
>NZ_KV787828.1:0-4104 GCF_001807145.1 Enterobacter sp. HMSC16D10 | reverse complement strand
TAGGCCCGGTAAGCGCAGCGCCACCGGGCAAAACGCATTAAGCCTGCTGCTTCTTATCGTGCTGGCGGTTAACCCAGGTATTGATAATCAGCGTCACGATCAGAATGCCAAACACCACGCCGAGCGAAATGGCGATCGGGATATGGTAGAAATCGACGATCAGCATCTTGATACCGATAAACACCAGGATCACCGACAGGCCGTACTTCAGCATGGAGAAGCGCTCCGCCGCGCCCGCCAGCAGGAAGTACATCGCGCGCAGGCCGAGGATGGCGAACAGGTTAGAGGTCAGGACGATGAACGGGTCGGTGGTCACCGCGAAAATGGCCGGAATGCTGTCCACGGCGAAAATCACGTCGCTCAGCTCAACCAGAATCAGCACCAGCAGCAGCGGGGTGGCAAACAGCAGGCCGTTCTTGCGCACGAAGAAGTGCTCGCTCTCGATCTTGTCGGTCATGCGCAGATGGCCGCGGATCCACTTCACCAGCGGGCGATCGCCAATCGCGGAGCCGTCCTCTTTCGCCAGCGCCATTTTGACCCCGGTGAACAGCAGGAACGCGCCGAAGACGTATAGCAGCCACTCGAACTGGGTAATCAGCCAGCTGCCAGCGAAGATCATGATGGTACGCAGGATAATTGCGCCCAGCACGCCGTACACCAGCACGCGACGCTGCAGAGCCGCAGGCACGGCGAAGTAGCTGAACAGCATCAGCCAGACGAAGACGTTATCAACCGCCAGGGCTTTTTCAATCAGATAGCCGGTGAGGAAGGCGAGCGCCTGAGGATCGGCCACCGCGCGGCCTTCGGTCGAGGCCAGATACCACCAGAAGGCGGCGCAGAAGAGCAGGGAGAGAGTAACCCAGACCAGCGACCAGGCGGCGGCCTGTTTCATGGTCATGCCGTGCGCGCCGCGACGGCCCTGCAAAAAGAGGTCGATCGCCAGCATGATGAGCACGACAACCGCGAATCCGCCCCACAACATTGGAGTGCCGACAGAATGCATACTATTTTCCTTACACATAAAAAACAAAAACGGCCATGGTCAGAAGACGATAGCCGTTAGCTTTTTATGCATAGACCTCGCCTTCCGGCAAGGTCTCACTTACAACCACGAGGGTTGCCCGGCGACCGGATGCGGTATTGCACGCATCGTAATGACGATCCACCGGCGAAGAAGTTACTCCCCTTTGCAGGTAACAAAATATGTCAGACCATCGGTTTCGTCAATGGTCTGCGCCGTTTCATTACACAGCTTTACGCGATAACTTCCGCGCTCACGCCGTCTGCCGGGAACACCACGCCGGTCTGACGGCGGATCTCCGTTTGCAGCTTCGCCGTGGTGCGGCTCACCGCAAGGCCTGGGTGATTCACTTCGTTGTCTTCCACCAGACGGGCGAAGACCTCTGCCTCATAGAGCATAGTGTTAATATGCTGAGGCTGCGTCAGCTCCTGCGCTTTGCCGCCACGCGGGACAAAGCTCACCTTCTGGCACTCGGAGATCTTCTCGATAACCAGCGAGCCCGCTTCGCCCTGAATTTCGCTCGGCAGGACAGAATCGCTCACCTTGGAGTGCTGCAGCGTCACGCTGAAATCACCGTAATCCAGCACCGCGACACCGTGCGCATCCACGCCGCTCTCCAGCAGGCTGGCGGTGGCCGTGACGCCGTGCGGCTCGCCCCACAGGGCCACGGCAGAGGCCAGGCAGTAGAAACCGATATCCATAATCGAGCCGTTCGAGAAGGCCGGGTTAAAGGTGTTCGGGTTCTCGCCGTCGAGATAGCGCTGGTAGCGCGACGAGTACTGGCAGTAGTTGATAAACGCTTTGCGCACTTTGCCCACCTTCGGCAGGGACTGCTGCAGCAGCAGGAAGTTCGGCAGGCTGGCGGTTTTGAACGCTTCGAACAGCACCACCTGGTTTTCGCGGGCAAGCGCGATGGCGGCTTCCACTTCTTCGATGTTCGACGCCAGCGGCTTCTCGCAAATCACATGCTTTTTATGGCTGAGGAACAGCTTCGTTTGCGGGAAGTGCAGGGCGTTCGGGCTGGCGATATAGACCGCGTCAATGGCGTCACTTTGCGCCATCTCTTCAAGTGAGGTGAAGAGATGCTCGACGAGGTAATCGTTGGCAAAACTCTGCGCCTGCTCAAGGCTGCGGGAATAGACTGCGGTAAGTTTCAGTTTGCCGGTTTCGTGGGCGGCGTCGACGAACTGGCGCGTGATCCAGTTCGTTCCAATGACTGCGAAACGTATCATAAACGTTTACGTACTCCGTAGCGGGGAACCTTTAGCCACTGTAGCACGTCATCATGACAATTCGCGTGCGCTATTCCGCATTACCTTTTAACGATAAATGCGTAAGCCACAGCCGGGTATCAAACTCCAGCTGGTGGTACTGCGGCTCCATATGGCAGCACAGAGAATAGAACGCTTTGTCGTGCTCTTTCTCTTTCAGGTGTGCGAGTTCGTGCACCACAATCATCCGCAGAAAGGCTTCCGGCGCGTTGCGAAAAACCGTCGCGACGCGGATTTCGGCCTTCGCCTTCAGCTTGCCGCCCTGCACGCGGGAGACGGCGGTGTGCAGGCCGAGCGCGTTTTTCAGCACGTGGATCTTGTTGTCGTACATCACCTTGTTGATCGGCGGCGCGCTCTTCAAATACCGGTTTTTCAGATCCTGCGTATACTGCCAGAGGGCTTTATCGGTCGCGAAATCGTGGGTGCCGGGGTAGCGTTTTTCCAGCACCGCGCCGAGCTTCTGCTCGGCAATCAGGCTGCGAACCTGAGAAAGTAAATGCTCCGGGTAGCCCTGGAGATAAGTAAGTTGGTTCATCAACGCCCCAAATCGACAATAAAACGGGTATACTCACGCACCCTTTTCAGGGATACGCCAAATTTTACCATTCAGGAGGGCCGATGAGCCACTTAGACAACGGTTTCCGTTCACTCAACCTTAAACGTTTCCCGGAAACGGACGACGTTAACCCGCTTCAGGCGTGGGAAGCGGCGGATGAATATCTGCTGCAGCAGTTGGATGACACTGAAATCCGCGGCCCGGTTTTGATCCTGAATGACGCCTTCGGCGCGCTGGGCTGCGCCCTGGCGGAGCACACGCCGTACAGCATCGGCGATTCCTACTTAAGCGAGCTGGCGACGCGTGAAAACCTGCGCCATAACGACATCGACGAATCCAGCGTGAAGTTCCTCGACAGCACCGCGGACTACCCGCAGGCGCCGGGCGTGGTGCTCATCAAAGTGCCAAAAACCATGGCGCTGCTGGAGCAACAGCTGCGCGCGCTGCGTAAGGTCGTCACGCCAGAAACCCGCATCATCGCGGGTGCCAAAGCGCGTGATATTCACACTTCGACGCTGGAGCTGTTTGAGAAGGTCCTTGGCCCAACCACCACGACGCTGGCCTGGAAAAAAGCGCGCCTGATCAACTGTACGTTCGCCGCACCCGAGCTGGCCGACGCGCCGGACACGCTGAGCTGGAAACTGGAAGGGACCGACTGGACCATCCACAACCATGCGAACGTCTTCTCCCGTACCGGTCTGGATATCGGGGCGCGTTTCTTTATGGAACACCTGCCGGAAAATCTGGAAGGGGAAATTGTCGATCTGGGCTGCGGCAACGGTGTGATTGGCCTGACGCTGCTGGCGAAGAACCCGGAGGCCAGCGTGGTGTTCAGCGACGAATCGCCGATGGCGGTGGCCTCCAGCCGTCTGAACGTTGAAACGAACATGCCGGACGCGCTGGACCGCTGCGAGTTTATGATCAACAACGCGCTGTCGGGCGTAGAGCCTTTCCGCTTCAACGCTGTGTTCTGTAACCCGCCGTTCCACCAGAAGCACGCCCTGACGGATAACGTCGCCTGGGAGATGTTCCACCACGCGCGCCGCTGCCTGAAGATTAACGGCGAGCTGTACATCGTGGCGAACCGCCACCTGGACTACTTCCACAAGCTGAAGAAGATTTTCGGCAACTGCGTCACCATTGCGACCAATAACAAGTTCGTGGTGCTGAAGGCGGTGAAGCTGGGACGTCGTCGGTAAGGTTGTTTTGCCCGGTGGCGCTGCTGTATGACCGGATACATAGGTGACAGATCAGAC
>NZ_KV787827.1:0-36691 GCF_001807145.1 Enterobacter sp. HMSC16D10 | reverse complement strand
ATCCTCCGCCGTCAGTTTGCCTTCATTATGGCCGCTGGCGTAGATGGCATTGTGATAGGTGACATAGGCCTGCGGACCTTTTTTTTGCCAGACCGTCAGCCCCTGCTGCGCTGCCTTAAGTGAGGCTTCCCAGCGACCACCAAAAATTGGCCACTCCTTAAAGAGGTAGCGGACGTCCGGCTGCGCTTTCATGACCTTCTCCAGCTCCGGCGCGAAGCGGCTGCAGAACACGCACTGGTAATCAAAGAATTCAATCACCGCGACCTTTGCATTATCAGGCCCGTAAGCCGGAGTATCCGGATCATGCAGAAGGTTCGCCTGATTCTCCATCACGCTGAGTGCAAACATCTTCTGCTTATGTGCCTCCTGCTGTTCCTGCAGCTTATGACTGACCGTCACCAGAATCTCCGGGTGGGACACCAGGTAGTCTGCTGCGATTTCCCCGATACGGGCCTCCTGCTCCGGGCTGAAGACCGGCTTCGGGGCCGAAGCGTGTGCCATTGCAATAAAGCCAATGTATGTTGTAACTAATAATGTCGCTAATTTATGTCTTTTCATTGCCTGATTCTCATGGTTAAAAGGGGGATTAACGTTCTTTCTGAATGGTACGGGTGAGGGTCTGTTCTTCACGCTCCGGCATGCGGCCGCGTTCAGTATTTTCTGCCACCCTGAGCATGTCGCGCTCAGCGTTTGCCAGATCTGCAATCACACGCGATGCCCGCGACTGTTCACCGGATGCCTTGTCAGCACCTTCCAGCTCACTCCTGACACCGGCAGCGGCTTTCATTTCCTGTCCATCGGTGTTTTCCTCACCTCTCACCCTGGCGATCACATCCGCATCCGGGTTGAGTGGTTCCGGTTTACGCGGATTAATTTCTTCCGCTTTCAGTCTGATAACCTCTTCCTGCGGAATTTCCGCCAGCAACGACTCAGGCTGCCTGTTCCGTCCGGCTTCTTCATTGCGAACCTGGTCTGCCAGCATCTGTTCACGCAGTTGCTGTACGTTCTGCTCGTCAGTCAGCGTGGAGACAATACCCGGAGAGACATCCTGTTTTGTCCCACCGCTCACCTTAAGCAACCATGCTGAAGGCGGTTCATCGCCGGTCTGCCAGACCACGCCATCCTTCGGGTGATGTCGTACTGCATCAAGCGCGGCCGCCAGGTCACTGGCCACAATCGTGTTGCCTGACTGGCTTCGCTGCAGTACCGCACCACGGGCACGCTCTGTCATCACCATCCGGGTCTCCCCCTGCGTCATCCGCCCTTCCGGGCTGGCAACCAGGGAAACCAGAGCCAGGCCCGCACTTCTGCCGTTGTTGTCATACACCGGCAGCGCCAGCGCCGGTTCGGGAAAGCGCCGGGTGGCCGGGATGATTTTTGCCGTCAGTGACGCGTCCTGCATGCCCTGATGGCGCACCCATGCGCGACCAATGGCCGTTTTATTCACCGGCTGCCCCATCGCCCAGATGGCTTTCGCCTGTTTACGCTGCGTTTCAGGTGCCAGCGCATCGTGCGCCGTTTTGATATCCCGCTCCGGCGTTTTTACCGCCTTAACCCAGTCCGCCTTCCCGTCAGTATAAATCTGGACATGCTCTTTCACGCGCGAGGCCGAGATGTAGAAGGCGCGACGGGAGGCAAGTGCCTTACGCCCGCCTTCCGTGCCCTCAAGCGCAATGACATAATCGCTACTGGCCCCCTGAGCACCGTACCCGGTGACAGCCCAGCCGTAGTCAATATGCTGCTGCGCCCTGACCGCCTGAGGATTGATGGTGATGCGGCCGTTCTCCCCCTTCAGACGAATATTGCCCGTTTCGCTGACCGACTCGACCGTATAGCGCTGGCTGGCCATCTGTCCCTGCTCCTTGTCTGTCGCCGTGAACTTCAGCAGATCGCCGGCGCGGACTTCCCTCTCGCTGCGGCGAAACAGCTGCACGTCGCCGGTGATGAGTTCCTTCGGGGAATACAGTCCAATCCTCCCCTCCTCATCGCGTACCGTGACCGTACTGCCGTTGCGGTCAACGGCCAGCACGTCCTGGTAGCGATCGCCGCGTTTAACCACCATCCCGGCTTCCCAGGCATCGGTTTTATTGAACTCATGACGGGTGTGGGTGATTTTATCGAGCACCGGCACCGTAATGGCCTTCTCCCCCAGCTCTCCCCGGGCAGCCAGCACAGCATGAATGCCGGCATTTACCGCACGACGGTCAGCGTTCAGCTGGGTGATAATGAGGGTACGGGACCGCGCCTCCGGCGTCCGGTCCGTCCAGTCAGCCACGATGTCGTTAACGGGCGTCTCCGTTTCCTGAATGGCACTCCCCGGCAGCGTGGCTGAAGCGCTACGCGCCACACGGTCAGCCGGCTGGGTTTCAATGCGCTGCAGGGCCGCATCGATCCGGTTATCAATGATGTCGTGAACGGCGCCGCGCAGCTGCAGGTCTTTCTGGCGGACGATTTGCTTCATAATGGCCACATCCATCGGGCTTCGCTCCTGCATCAGCTTAAACGGCGCGCCCACGTCGACCGCTTCAAACTGGTCGATATCTCCCATTGAGACCGCGCGACCGCCGCCACTGGCAATAGCCTGGAACAGTGCCGCCGTATCCTGGTTGCCTACCATTGATGACTCATCGATAAGAAACACCTGTCCTTTATAGTCAGGCTTCTCGCCTGCGGCCGTCGCCTGGTCATGCTCAACGACAAAGGATTTGATGGTCTGCGCCCGGACACCGACGTCGCTCATTTCTTTCACCGCCTGGTGCGTAGGAGCAAGCCCCGTCATCACCGGACGAACGTCCGCCGGCAGGGTCTCCAGTGCAGATATCACCGCCTTCAGCTGCGTGGTTTTCCCCACGCCGGCATAGCCCTGAATCCCGATAAACTGATCCGTTGTACCCAGCACCAGGGTGGTCGCCTTTTTCTGGCCATCGGTGAGTCCGTTCAGCACTGCCTCCGGTACCTGTTCCAGCAACGGTTGCTGCGTACCTTTCCCTTCCTCCACCACGCGCAGAATGGCTTTCTCCATCTCCCAGGTGGACCGGGAAACCAGTACCGGCTCTCCCCCTGAGGATACGGACAACAGCTCGCCATTTTTAATCATCGCGCCAATTTCATTCCCGATGGCCTCAAGGTCGGGATGATATTTCTGCGCTTCCGTCGCCAGCTTGAGCTCATTGATCACCACGGTGCGCTGGTCGTTAATGGCACGCCAGACGGCCAGGCCCGCATCCGTCCGGACGCTGTCATGCAGTGAATCAACCGCCTGACTGACGTCCTGATGACCGCTCAGGTTTCTGACCAGCTGCACGGGAGAGGCATTGGTCTTCATGCGCTGCAGCCGGGCTTCCGCCCGGTCCTGCACTTCGGCGGTGAACACTTCCGCCCGGTGGCCACTCTGTGCCAGCGAGTTCATGGTCTGGGTCGAAATGTCGCGGCTGTTCAGCGCGGCCAGCACCACGCCGGTGTCGTTATCCCGGCCGCCCGGCGCGGTCACATAAGCATGTGAAAGATAGAGCGGCTGGTCTTTTGGCAGCGTCAGGGTGTCTTCCCCCCGTTTCACCTCAATCCCCTTTTCACTTATCCCGGTCACCTCAAGACGATCTTTGGCCTTCAGGCTGTGCTCGCGGTCACCCGCCACGGCCAGCAGTTTTTCGCCGGTGGCCACGCTGAGGGTTTCACGGCTGAAGAGACGCCAGTCAGCGCTGATATCGCCGATTTTCATCCGGGTCAGCACGCCATCCCCGTCGATGAGAGAGAGGACTCGCGTATCCTCATGCACCCGGTCAATCACATAGGACTTACGCTCTTTTGCGTCCGTGCGATCCTCAAGCACCATGCCGGAACGGTATGAACCGGGCATGCGCCGCGTTTTGCTGTCGAGCCAGACCGGCTGCCGGGCCTCTATCTCCACGCCGTCACGCCCCAGTTGTCCTGCGTTCTGCAGCGCCTCTCGTACCAGGCCTGTCAGCTGTGCCTGTTCACGCCTGCCGACCACGACGGCGGTGACGTTTTCACTGCCTCCGCTCAGCTCTGCAAACCGGTTGGCCAGCGCTTCGTAACGGTCGCGTTTGTTCGGAATACTGACCACTTCGGCCTCAAGCCCGGGCGCCGGCTCCGTGCGGCGGGAACGGGCAACCCCTGCGGACTCCAGCACGGACATGGCGTTACCGTTCGCCTGCCGTCCGGCACTGTCGAGAAAGACCAGCTGTGCATCCTGCGCACGCGCTTCGCCCAGCAGAACCAGCGTCTCCTTGAGCCCCAGACGTTCTGCCCCTTCGATTATCAGCGTGCTCTGGGGTTTCATGTGGAAATCACCGCTCAGAATATGCTGCCGGCTGATAATCCGCTCCCGTAAATCGTCGGATTTCGCCAGCGAAATGGCGCGCTCGGCAGAGCTGGCCAGCACCTGCACATCACGACCGTTCGCCCCGGAAATACCGGCCAGCTGGGCGGTCAGGTCACGGATGCCCGCCACGCCTGACGGGGCATTCATCAGAACCAGGGCGTCTTTCTCCACAACTTCCAGCGCCGCCGGCGCGTACTGTGCCGGGCGGGTGAAACTGACGACTTTTGTGGATTTGAGATGCTCCTGACTCAGCGCCTGGATCGAGAGTTCATCCAGCAGGTGAATACGGGAGGTGAAAACCCCTTTCTCACTGTCCAGCGGCACAATCATGCCGTCCTTCAGCGCCGCATCGATGGCCACACGAATATCCTTAATCTCCGGCAGCCGTTCGCTCAGCTCAGCGGTGGTCATCATCAGCTCGCCAAAGGTGAAGCGCGTTTTACTGTCGCTAAGCTGCGAGATGGCCAGCCGGACAGCCTCAGTCAGTTCCGGGCGGGGTATTTCAGTGTCCAGCTGCGCTGCAGGAAAGCTTCTGGTCGCCGGCGTCTTTTCGGGAACGATCTGTGCCGGCTGACTCAGCGTGTCAGTCTGTTGTGGTACTGGCTGACGGGACAGGCTTTCCCGTTCTGCGGGTTGAGCAGGTGTGTCGACGCTCTTTTCTGCCGTGGACGACGTCTGCGGAGAAGCCTGTTCAGGCCCGGCAGGAACCGGCTTAGCCTGGTGATCTCGCTCCGGCTGAGGCGCGGTCTCACGAAGACCTGCATCACGCGGCACCACGCTCTCCTGATACGCCTTCAGGTCAAATCCCTTCTCCTTCATCTGGCCCAGCCAGCGCTCCATCAGGCGCATCCGCGAAGGGTCAACTTTCGCCCTGCGGGTGTCTTTGGCGGCCACATCCCGGCTGCGCAGCGTGGCTTCAGCCCCCACGGCCCCCTGTATTTCCCTGCCCCGTGAGGAATATTCGTCCCTGACTTCTTCCGGAACGCCCTTGATCTCCCACATGCCATGCTTGCCTACTTCTTCCACTTCATGGCCGAGCGCTTCAACCCTCTCGCGCAGCGCGCTGCGATAGATTTTCCCGAGCGTGACCTGGTGCTTCATGACGGTCTCGATAAAACCGGCGTTATGGATATAGTCCGTGGCCAGGGCTTTCCATTTGCCCGCATACTCCGTCATGTTGGCAATCAGGAGATGGGTGTGCAGCTGCGGGTCGAGATTGCGCGAGGTATCATGCGTATATGCGGCCGCCACCATCTTGCCGGTGTGTACAATGGACGTAACGCCGTCTTTCGTGTCGCGGGCCGAGATGAGCTTCTCCACATAGCCGGCCGCCACGCGGACGGCATGATTATGTGCTTCCACCATTTCTTTATCGTTGCCGATGAGTGCAAGAATGGACACGCTCTTGGGGGCGGAAAAGGTCAGGTCATGACCGGGGCGGTGGACGTGCTGTCCGTTAACCTCCTTTCCAAGCCGTGAGCCGTCCGGCAGACGTCCCTCGAGCACGGCCGTCAGGTCATCGCCACGGACATTGCCCTCAAGGCCCAGCTCTTTTGCACCTTCCCCCATCCAGAGGCTCTGCAGGCTGCCCAGAAAATAGTAGTTATCGGAATTGCTGTAGTAGCCTGCAGCCTCGCCGGCTGACGCTACTGGGGCGACTGACATCATAGGTCATGCTCTCTGTCGTAATAGTGATGGTCGTTTTCGTCGTAACCCGGGTCGTCCGCGTCACGGTGAAGTAAAATGTTCTCTTCTTCCTGCGCCAGCCGGCGGTGAGTACGGTGTGATTCATCCGGTTTTTCCGGCGTGACGGTGTTACCGGCCGTCGTGAGACTCAGCCCGCCGTCTGGCAGTGCAGTCACCTTCATGTCCAGGCTCATTGATTCGCCCGCACTGTCGCTGGGCTGATCTTCCGCCCCCCCAGAGGTGGCTCCGGTATTGAGCCGCCGTTTCAGCATCCCCAGCGCGCCAGCTGGCGATGTTTCAGGTACTTCTTCCTGTTGGGTTCTGGCCCTGATTTTTTGAAGCGCTGCAGGAATATCCGGATTAAGGGAAGCAATATCTGCAGGACGATTAACTGAAGGAGAAGATGGTCGCAGAGAGACAACGTTGTCTTTTTTCTCTGCAGTGACAGGAGGTGTCACCGGGCTGTGATTTTCAGTCGCCGTTTCCGGCACGACTGTCGCTGAACCGGATTTGACTGGCTCCATGGCCAGTACCCGTTTCTGTTCAGGTACCGCCACCCGGGCTGGCTTCTGATCTGCGGCAGGTGCAGCCATCGGTTTGTCCACGGGCGTTTTTATGGATTCAGGCGTTGCTGCTTTGGCACCTGCGGATACCACGACTGCACCGCCCGATGACGGGATGGTTTCATCTCCCTTCTCCAGCACTTCATCTCCGGTCGGGAACGTCAGTCCTGCTGCCGTTGCTGCCCGTTCGTTCTCCTGAATGACCTTCTCCAGTTCCGGGCTGAGGGCATCACGGATATTGCGCTCTATCAGTCCGGCATGGCGTTTCTTCAGGGCGCGGTATTTCAGCTTCAGCCGGACCACCGGATACTCGCCCGGCAGACGCACGTAAAAACTCAGGTTTGGCAGGCGCATGATCTGCTCATAGTCAACGACCGGGTTATTCACCTCGTCCTTGCCGAGGGACACACCGTCACGCACCTGGTCCAGACCGTAGCTGTTCTGCTCACGGATTTTTCGTTTACGCTGGTTCCCCAGCTCCTCTTCAACCACTTTGGCCATTTCTGCACTCGGCGAACGGCCGTACATCCGGGTGTTCATCAGGTCAAAGATACTTTTGGCCAGCTCGCGGCCGTAGACGTGAACCAGCTGCGCCATGTTCTGCATTCCCAGCACGAAACAGCCGCCGAACTTACGCGCCTCGGCCAGTGTCTCGGCCAGCTCCGGGATACGCTGCAGGCTGGGGGCTTCATCGATAATGAACCACACGCGCCGGTCGCTGTTTTCTCCCATGCTCTGCAGCATCAGCGTGGCCAGCGACACCCAGAGTGAGATAAGCGGCCGCACGCTCTTGCGGTGACGGGCCTGGGTCGATATGAACAGCCAGCTGTTGTCATAGCGCTCCTGCGTCATCCACTCACGGATGGTGAACGGAGGCTTCGTCCCGTCATCCAGCCCCTGCAGATAGCGAAGGGCTTTGGCGTAGTTGGTCACCACCGAGCGAATGGAAATGGCCGTTTTCTCGATTTTCTCCTCAACCAGGTTGGCCGACGGTGTGTTGGCCAGATAGCCACGCAGGCTTTTCATGCTGAGAGAAAGCAGGGTTTTGAGGAACTTCTCTATGCTGCGTTCCGGGTCAACAGACATGCGTATCGCAAGGTCGGCAAAGATGGTGCGCGAGCTGGATACCCAGAACGGATCGGAATCCCCTTCAACAGGGATAAGGCTGGCGGCCAGGTTGTCATAGTCGACCGCGTCGACACACTCGCCCCACATCTGCCAGTTTGCACAGCGTTCGTCATGGGCGCAGAGAATAAAATCAGTGTCAGGGTTATAGTGGGTTTCGGTGAAGGTACAGCCGGAGTCGTAAATAATGGCCCGGTCACCGCGTTTGCGGATGAAGTCAAGAAGCCAGCGGATGAGGGTCGATTTACCCACTCCGATAGTGCCGTGCATCAGAAAGTTGAGCACTTCTGCCATCCGGACCATGTGCAGGTCACCCACACGCAGATCGGAGAGTTCATCGTTCTTTCGCAGCAGCCTGTTCACTTCCGCAGGCTTGTCGGTCAGCTCCATGCCGGAGATGTACTCGTCCTCACTTTCCTTACGACCGATATCCGCGATAAACCAGGTCACCGCCAGAAACACCACCAGGCTGAAGACGCCACTGGCACAGGCCGCCCACTGCAGCTCACTCAGACACAAATCGCCCATTGCCTGCATATACGGGTCGGCGTAAATCTGCGGCAGGGTCATTTTGAGTACCATTGCCGTCGCCGTTGGTGCATACCAGTAGTGAACGTCATAGATTTTTGGCGTGCCCGTTGCCGGCATCAGCTCGATAAAACTGCTGTTAAGGCTGGCAAACCACCACAGGGAGCCGTTATCAAGGGCTTCCGGGGGGATGCGCCAGAGAAAAATGGCGGTAGTCAGCACGGCGAACAGGATGAAGATCCAGAATCCTATCCAGTTGTTCACCTGAATGAACATGCGCCAGCGGTAAGCGGTCATCTGCCCGCCCTGGGTGAGGTTTTTTCCTGCGAAGCTCATAGAGTGTTGTCCGGCCGTTATCGCATCACCTGCGCGGTGATGTGTGTTATCAGGGGAGAAACGTTGAAAAAAGTGATGAAAAAACGTGGTACCACGAGGGGGAAAGCGTCGGGTTATACCATCTGGCTCAGCTCATATCTGGCCTGCTGGCATCCGTCCTCCCAGTCCTGTTCATTTATGCCCGCAGCAACAGAGCGGACTGACGTGGCCACATCAGCATAAGCCGCTGAATGCCACTCACCGGGAGCCAGCCCATAGAGGGTGTATTCATAGCCGGCCCAGTATGCAATGAGGGTCATACCCGCGCCTTCCGGAAGTGAACCGAATACCCGAAGGTATGCCACCGCCATCACCAGCTCACTTTCCAGATGGATAAGGTGCAATAAACCGGCAAGATCGCCTTCTGTACTTTCGAAACGCATGGTGTCCTCCCGTTAAAATGCCCCGTCGGCAGGGCATGTTTCAGTTCACTATTTCTTTGAATCACGAACGTTTGGGTTGATCCGAGAACAGCCCAATAACACGAAACAGATAAGCCGTGAGCAGGGAAACCAGCACACCGCCGCACAGGAAAATCAGAAGAATAACAATCGTGTTCAGCTCACTGGCCCACGCAAAACCCGCACCGGACAGCGCTGAGGTATAGGCCAGAAGCAATGAACTCCCGGCCCGCCATTTCAGAAGGTCGACGCCGAATCTTTCCAGCAAATAAATGGTGCTGACCAGCGTCAGAAAGGAAAAGAAAAGCACGTTTATTGTGCGGGAGAGGAATGTTGTATTCATGGTGAATGCCTTTACGTTTGTGTCTGCAACGCTCGCCGCAGACAGGGCTGCGCCTGGCGCAGCCCTGCGAGGAAGCGTCATTTCAGGGGACTGACAGAAAGCACTGACGCACCCTGCCCGGAATGAGCATGGTGAAAAATCAGTATGTGAGGGAGAACGGCTACGACGATCGCCGCAGCCGCAGGGTATTACATGATGCCGGCGATGGATTTGGCCAGCTGCGCTTCCAGAACAGGCTTAGCCTCTTCAAATTTGAGGTTTACCTTGTTGGCGTTGGATACCACGCGGGTCTGGTATTTAGCACGGTTCCCCTGCTCCGTGCTTGTCTGCAGCTTAATGCCGGACGTTCCCTGCTTCAGGGCAGCAATATTGTCGGTCGTGACGGCTGCTTTGCTGCGCTCGGAGATTTGCAGATCGGTCACCATCGTGTAGTTGACGTCCTCGACCATTGCATCTGCAGCCATACCAATCAGCCCGGTGGCCAGGCCTACACCCAGGGTCGCACCGGCAGAGCTGGAGTTGTAGGCGGTGATACCGGCCCCTAAAGCAGCCCCCATAGCACCACCTTCATAGCCGGTTTTCAGGAAGCCCTGCGCATCACGCAGATCCATTTTTTCGGCTTTCAGCACATTTGCCTGAATCCAGTAGTAGGCGGTGTCCGGAGAGCTGGAGACACGGTAGCCTTTTGCGGCCAGTTCATTCGTAATTTGTGCCTGCAGACCTGACATATCCTTGTCGGAGGTGTTGCGGATCTGCAAATAGACTGTCTTCTCTGAGGATGGCTCCAGCCAGATGGTTTCACTCATCTGGGTTTTGACCTCGAGATTACGCTTCTTCACTGCAGTGGACATGGCCCCACAACCTGACAGCGCGAGAGCAGAAGCGACCAGACCAACAACGGCTAATTGTTTTAATTTCATGAATTCATCCTGTGCATAGAAAAACGTCCCCGTTAGCGAGATGTAGCTAACAGAGACGTTATCGGCTGATTTGGAAAGGAATTTAGGTTAAATAAGAGATGGGAGTGTATTACTACAATAATTAAGGGGGCACAGCCCCCTTGTTATCAGTATCCCCGGTTGGGGTCATACGTATTTGAAGGTTCGTTGAAGTTTGTACCCCAACTGTTTCCGTGTACATCCAGTCCTGAGATACCACCGATCATCGGCATTCCTGATGCAGGGTTGATTGCATTACTTTGATTGCAATCGATGTTGCTAGAAGTGAAATGCATAGGAAGCACTGATGAACTTGTATCAAGGCCTGAATATTGACTTGATGAAAACTCAGCCAGTGTTATTCCTTTGCTAATCGCACCTGATTGATATCCAGCCATCTCGGAATCAGTAAGCCTATAAGCTTTATTCCCACGTATTTTATAGACATAGCCTGTATCTCTATCTTTTATCAGGTTAAATTCCTTCTTCCCGATTGCGAACAAAGCGGCTGAGAGAGCCATAACCGCAGACATTGCAAGATATAAAAATACTGCATTTTCCCAAAGCAAATACAGGCATATTATCTGCAAGGTAAGTGAGAGTAGCGCGAGCAGTATTATTGAGACGAACGAACCTCCGCCTCCATGTTTATCCGCTTTATTGAGCAGGTAACATAACGGTGAGGATACAAGCAAACCTAACCCATACATACCTACCAGTGCGATCCAATCTTCGCTGTGATAATCACTATGGTAAGGCATGACATCATGAATTAGTGGTAACACCGCATATAAACTAAAAACAGGGATGTAAGAAATTTTACATAAGTTAGCTTTTAGCATTTAATCTCCTAGCCGGTTCTTTTTCTCAACTCCTGCAACTGCTCTTCTAACTTTCTTTTTTCAGCACTATCTATAACAGGCTTCTGCTGGTCAATTTCGGCTTCTAATCGATGAACCTTGAAATTGCCGGTTGCATGTAAATCTTCTCCTTTCAGAATATCACTGGATGCCTGAACAGTGGATTGTTTTTTATCAATTTCTCCAGCAGATTCGTTGATTTTATGCTCATTTTCAGATCTTTGTTCCGCTACACGACGCTGTAAGTCATTTTGCGGACCAAAACCCTGCCCTGACTGTTGATGCAGTCTTGTCTGGTTTTCTTTGAAAGTATCCTGCATAGCGTTATCAGGTACCCGTTGCCGCTCAGTGGAATGTCGACCGGTATCATGTTCGCTGGCTGACATTGAGATGCCACTTTGTTCGCTTCTCTGCCCTCCTGCTCTGACAAGATCGCCTGTGTGCATGTCAGTGTTTTGTTCATGCCTTCCATAGTCAGAAGGGTTTACGTTATGTCCTCCAACAGAAAAGTGACTTTCAGTTTGTCTATGCGCTTGCAAAGACGATCCATCATTACCCAACGCAGAACTGGCTGTTCTCACCGATATATTTTCACTTCCTGCTGATACCTGGTCACCGGGCTTGCTTCCGTACTCCGTGACCTCTGATATTCCAGCTGCATGATGAGTACCTGCTCCAGTCGGGCTGGAAGAGCTGTTATCTGAATAGCTGTAATTCACCCTGCTGTCATTACCTGTAGTACCAGAAGTCTGTGTTTGATGATTACTGCTGGCAGGCTGGACAATGTGCTCTCCGCTGAATGCTGCATGTTCACTACCGCTGGCCAGGTCAGAACGTCCTTGCTGGTAGTCGCCCATAATTTCAGGCTTGAGACGTTCATTCACGAACTCCATCGCGGCCTCACGCGCCGACGGGGCGCTTGTCAGCATGGACTGAGCCTTGTCACCATATTTATTCGCCGCCCAGTCCACAAACTCCTGCGTATAGTTCGTGTCGAGGCTTGCACTCTGGTTCTGTGCAACCGTTGCCATACGGCTGAACTCATTACTCTGCGTAGAACTGGTGGTGTACTGATGGTACTGGCTTTCAGCATCATTAAGTGTTGCGGCCAGCTGCTGTACATTGCTGCTTGCCGCATTCTCAGTATGATTCGCCCCATCGGTGACACGGCTGGTTTTGACCATATCCATCCCCTGACGGAAATCATTAACAGCCTGGCTGTTCTGGTCATGCCGCATATCCTGAGTATGAGATCCTGAATCCTGAACGCCCCGAGAACTTCCCGTCGAATGCCGCAAATCGCTTGAAACACTTCCTTCAGCACCAACTTTTACTACACCTAAATTGAGGCCTGCTCCAGCTGTAGCTTTAACACCTGCCGATACAGAACCCTGATTACTGATATCCATCAGTTTGTTATAGGCTTCCTGCGTGGAGATATTGTTTGCTTTCGCATAGCTTTCTGCTGCCGACAACATCATGCTGGCACCGCGCGTCGCATTCGTTGCCTGGCTGTTTTCGCTGCCCTGAGTCAGGCTGTCACTACTACCGGTCTGATGAGAAAGCTGGGAAAGCTGCGACCAGCCACTGGTCACGCTGTGGTTGTAGCCATCGAGCGCCGTCTGTGCCTGAACCTGCGACTGGCGGGCTGATTCCTGAAACCCACTGCTGGCCAGCTGGCTGAGCCTCATGTTCACTGGCAGGTTCGACATCGCACCGGAGCCGTCGATAACCGTATGGCCACCGGCAGTCTGGGTTTGCGTTGAACCGTTGTCAGCCTGCCACGTCTGCTGGCCCTGACGCTGCACCAGGTTCGTGTCCATCTTGTTCTGGCTGACGTTGTCCATCGACATGTTGTTAAACGACCAGTTGCCGTCTGCCGTGGTCGCCGCCACACCTGCGGACGTGAATGCCCCCGAACTGAGCACACTGCCTGCCACCTGAGAGCCGATTGCCGCCGCCCCTTTGGTCAGATAGAACGACAATACCGGAATGGACAGCGACAGATAACCCGCCAGGTTGGCCACGTCCGAGTGCTGCAGCGCAACAATATCCTTGTTGGCCAGCACCAGGGGCGTCCCCCCGGACTGGCTCTGCAGCCAGTAGTTGGCGGCATAGTTCAGGATGGCGAACATCACTGGCCACATCTGGAAGTAAATAAAGCCACAGACGTAAATCTTCAGCGTGTTCAGCCCGAAAATGGAGTGGTTGGACGCTGCCAGCGCAATCATCAGCGGGAACAGACACACCAGGATGAGCATCAGCAGGGACTGCGCAAACGGCAGTGTGCGGGTGGCAAGTTCGTTACCCGCAGCCCAGCTGAGGCGCTGTTTGGTTGCCGCGTTCTCGGTGGCCAGATTCAGCAGGTTGGCGGTATCAGATGAACGCGCCGCAAAGCCCTTAATCCCCTGTCGCACGGCACTGTTCGTGATGTTGTTCTTCATGATCTGCGCGGCCGTCATACCGCCAGAGTAGAAGTACCCGTAACTTTCCCCCATTGCGTTTGACAGCAGTGCTGCGCCGTTCAGCTTGTTTCCAAAGACCTTACGCGTCAGCCAGGTAAAAGTTGCACTGCCCGGATTCACGTCGGTATTAACCAGCGTCTTTATCTCCGTGGCGGCCTGCTGACAGGTCAGGAACTGCCGCGAGGTGGACGTCATTTTAAAGATCCCCCGCAACGGACTCGGGTTGCTCGTTATCAGCGTCAGCGGGTCGGTGGAGTTCAGCAGCTGGTTAATCGTGTATTTGCCGTTCAGCAGAATGTCGCCTATCACACAGTTTTCCACATAATCCGGCAGCATCTGTGCCAGCTCAGGGTTTTGCGTGGTGAAGTCACTCGTTTCCGCCACAATCCGGGAGCCGAACAGCATCCCTGTCTTGCTGTAGGTGATTGAGTCAGGTCTGGCCATCAGCATGTCGTACACCGACGACATCTTGTAACCGATACTGGTGGTCAGTGACGCGATGGCCGCCAGTCCCACCGGCACGTTATCGGTTTTCCATACCGCAGCCGGATCTGAGAGGTCAATAACCTGCACAGAGCGTTTCGGTACCAGCAGAATAGAGGTCAGGATCATAAAGACTGCCAGCCACTGGACGAACACCATCGGGTTACGTTGTTTAATGAAGGTGAACAGTACGGCCAGCACCCCGAAGGTGCTGGCAATACGCATCAGGGTGTGGAAGGTATTCTGGCCGACGAGGGTGACAACGGCGTCGAGCGCCGTTTTCCACATCCCCCCGCCATAAATGGTGTATATCTCAAGCATCAGCGATCACCCCAGTGATAGTTGCTCTGATAGGAGCCTGAAACGATGGTAGATACCTGCTGCTGCAGGTACTGCATGTTGCGGTCGATACCGTCCAGCGCATTCTGATCTGCAGCTGACTGCAGCTTCATGTCAGCCAGCAGTCCCTGCGCGTGAATGACGTTGTCACGCAGCTTCGCGGCGGCTTCTTCGGGGAAGTTCTTGCCGGCAAGCGACAGACTGGCCTGTTTCACCAGTTCCTGGAGGTACTGGATCATCAGGTCCTGCGCGATGAAGTCAGATACCTGGAGCAGATATGTTGCACTCATGCCCATACTCTGGGCGTTGGTCAGATATTTCAGCACCGGTACGGACGTGGTGTTAACAAACCCTTTTTCCTGATCGGTCAGCGGCTTGTCATCAACCAGCTTGTTCTGCATGGAGATCATCAGGTTTTTAACCAGCGTGACCAGGGCATTGGATTCAGAAACGGTCAGGTCTTTTACGGTCGGCCCCAGGCACAACGTTGCCTCATCACATCCGTAGACCTTCGCGGTCCCCCCGCGCATCAGAACCTTAATCAGGTCGCGGTTATCGACCAGCGGCGTCAGGATGGTGACATCCCCGCTTTTATTGAAGATGATTGAGCCGACTGTACTCATGACCAGCTCCTTCAGCGCCCGATCGTTAGCGAGAAGTCCGTTCTTACTGAGCGTGTCCCAGATAAGGTTTTTGTTTTTCAGGACCTGGTCTTTTTCACCATCACCCGCTTTGGCCGTGACCTTGTCGCCCTGCCCTCCGACGGTGCAACCCTGACGGGATGCCGCCCAGTCAGCAAACATGTTGGTTTCGCCGGCAATGTCCTGGCAGATTTTCTGCTGGGAAACCTGCGTCACTGGCCACAGCCCGCCGATAATGCCCTGCGCGGCCTGGCACGAACTCATGTTCATGGAGTTAACATCGCTGGCCAGCTTCTGCAGGAAGTCTTTCGCCTGCTTCAGCTCCGGCACCATTGTCTGCAGTGCCAGGTCGAAGGCATAGCCTGCGGCATTGCTCATGATTTGCTTCACGAATCGCTGAATTTCCTCACCGCTGATCATACTGAACGACCCGAGATAGGCGTCGATACCGCCGCAGCCGGCGTTCAGGGAAGGCAGTTGCATCGAGATCAGCTGGACGTTTTTGACGGGGTTGCGGAGGTAAACAGAGCCGCCGGAGAAGTACCCGGCCGCCTGTCCCTGCCAGGCCTGAGCCTGAGAGACGTTACCGCTGTAGCCCAGCTTGCCAAAGAAGCCGTTCAGGTCGCCGTTAACGTCAGCCTGTGCCGGCAGCGCGGCCAGGCCCGCGAAAAACACGGCACCCGCCGTTATCAGGGCCTTAATCATGTGTCACCTCCGCGCTGTCGGCTACAGGTCCCGGGCCATCAGTACGGGTCAGTCGCTGGTGCAGTTGGGTTGCCAGACTAAAGCACAGACCCAGCAGAAGATTCAGGGCAAACAGTGCAAACAGGCCTCCCGCAATAGCCCAAAGGAGATACTGCGGATAATGGATAAGGGCTGAGAGGACAAACTGTTCGGGACGATTAAGATCCATTGCGGTACGCAGCGTATTGCCTGCCCACCACACATAAATTCTTTCGACCACGAATGAAAAAATAATGCCGTAAAGCAATTTAAGGTTTAATGAATCAATCCATTCCCGGGTCTTTGTTTCTTCCACAATGCACTTCAGCTCGTTTCGGATATACGTCCTGAATCTGGCGAATGTCATGCGATATCCTCACAGGGTTGACGGCTCAGGGTCTGACGCAAGACGTACAGCCCGGTGGTGGTTGAAAAAAAACCGATACTCAGCGAGATAAGCAGAAGCACCGGAAAGTCCTGCAGACAGGTGGTCAGTTCAGGACGGTCCATGACGCTGACCACCCGATGGGCCAGCACGCCATAGAAGGCTGCGGACACAAGCAGCGTCACACTGAATAACAGCCATACGCGCTCGGTACGCGATAACGCATACGAATTTGTCGTCATTTTGTAGTCCGTTTGTATTACTGAGGGGTGACCTGCGCGCTTGCCGGCAGGGGTGGCAGCGTTCTGGGATCGACGTTATCCATGTCAGCCTGGATGAGGCTGGCCATCCGGCTTTCCAGCGCGGGAATGTCCATTACGCCCTGGGTGAGCGGGTAGGCCTTGAGGGTGTTAACGTTGACCATAAAGGCCGTTGGGGTCGCAATGGGCAGGCCGTTACCAAAGAAGGTGACAATCTCATCCGCGATGGGGGACTTCAGGTCGGTCTTACGCGGGATCATCGGGGTCGGGTAAGAGACATCGCCACCACCGTCGAGTGTGTACGGGTATACCCTGATCGCATGTTCATCGGCCCAGCCTTTCAGCAGCGGGTCAAACTTAGCGCTGTACTGGCAGTGCGCCTGCATAAAGAGCACCACGGCATACTCTTTCATATTCGCCCGACGTCCGTCCGGCAGCAGCATCAGACTGCCGGGAGCCGGGACCGCAGGTGTGGACGTGGTGATGGTCGCAGCGTCAGCAGTTGAAGTCGTTTTTGTCGCCTCAAGTGCCATTAACTCCTCACGCGCACCGGCGTTCGCCAGCAAAGGCAGGGATAACAGGAGTGCTGTGAGACCGGTTTTAATGTTCATGATCGGCCTCATTATGCTTCTGCGTTCTGTCCTGGCGCAGCCAGCGGCATAAGGCAAAAATCACCATGCCCCCCGCGCCAACCCACATGCCATTGCACAGCCACAGTAGCCCCTGCTGAGTGTGCTCCACTGACAGGGTCATCAGCTCGCTCAGTACGCGCGCCATCGTGCCCCAGAAAATCAGTCCTGCGAGAATGGATGGTTTCATTCGTCTTTCTCCTTGTTCTGCCGTACTAAAATCGAATGCGTGTCTGGTGAAATGCGTTTTGGGGCGGCCAGGGATCGGCGACGGGATACAAACCACACTCCAAAGCCCAACATCACCACCATCATCCAGACGTTGCGTAAGGTTGCATCAACCGAACGCGCCCATGAATCGATGTCCACGGGGCCTCTCTGACACAAGACTTCAGGTGGTTTTTTCTCTAAAGCAGAAGGCTCAGGCTTTAACGTTTCTCCGGGTTTCGGTGGCGAGAAGCTTCCTGCCATCACCTTTTCATTAACACACCCCATCACCTTGCCGGCAGGTGCGCCGTCAGTCAGGTCATGAAAGGTCGTCAGGAATTGCCGGGACAGTGAACCCTCTGACGCCGCCAGCATCACAAACACATACAGCACCAGGGCCGGGCCGAGGACGAAGGAATACAGGGCAACCCGCCCTGCATCACGGATGAGGGTGAAAAGCGTTTTTAGCATATGACTCTCTCAGGAATTGGGTTTAAAACCGGTGGCCACGTTCAGGAATCGTTTTGACAGGTCATCCTGGGTCATGAAGCCGTAGGACAGGGCGCGGTAGTTCTGGTTGCGCGGGTCAACCAGGAAGAGCGCCGGAAAGTGCATGATGTTCATCGACCGGGACTGCCCCGTATCCGGACGGCTTTGCGGCAGGGTGGCCGCCACCTGGCCGTCGACTGAGACCGGGATAAGCGATATCCCGTTGGTTTTCGCAAAGTCCGCCACCACCCCGGCCATCTGCACATCAATCGGGTCACTGCCCCGGTAGAAGTAGAACAGACCGTACTGCTGGGACAGTTGTTCAACAGCATTCTGTTGCGTCTGCTGATCACGCGTCTGTGTAAACGGCGCCATGCTGTTGTAGTGCGGGTATTCCAGGTTGTAATCGAGATCAGGATGACTCAGCTGTGCCGCCGCAAAGGACTGACTGAACATTGATGCCCGGTCCGTCCAGAACTTCTGCCAGCGCAGGAACGTCGCCGTGTTTTCCCGCGAGGGGTACAGGATGGCGCGGTTAAGCGCCTCCTGTGTGTACCCTTTCAGTACGCGGGCCTGCTCCACAGGAGACATTTTGCTGAGATCCGGGATCGCCTTTTGCGCAGGCTGCGGCGGTTTCGCTGGCTGTTCAGGCGGCTTCTTCGGTTCGTTGTACCAGGACCAGCCGGTGAACGGCTCCGCTGGCGTCACAATTTCCTCGGACTGCGCCGTATGGCTCGCCAGCACCATAAGCAGGCCACAGAGGACACGCTTCATTTGCCACCTCCCTGCTGGTTCACCTGGGCGGCGATCCGCTCCTTAATCTGCTGAACCTGCGCGCTGGTATCCGGGATTTTCTGGTTCTTCATCAAATCCTCGTAGAAGTCTGAGAAGTTGATTTTGTCGAAGTCGATATTCTGCAGTTCCGGGACCGTGATGCCCCGACAGTCCGGACTGTCGCCGCTGCCGAACTTTACACCCAGCTGGTCGCGACGCCCCTGCTCCTGAATAATGCGGGCAAGCTTGCCGTCAAACACACAGTACACCTGGCTTTTCTGGATACAGGCCCCGAGCACCTTACGGTCGCAACGTTCGCCCACGCTGACAGTGATTTTCTTCGCCTTCGCTTTTCCTATGGCCTTCTCTTCATCATCACATGCCGCCAGTCCGGCACTTTGCCCCCAGCCGGAGTCTTTGCAGCAGTTAGAGAAACCAGCAAAGGCTTTACGGCACCGCATGGCTTTACCGGTGAACGCTTTTACCTCAATCGTGCTGCTTGCGTCTTTGGCGTCTTCAGCTGCCGAGGCCAGACCGGCCAGTTTGGCCACAGCCGTATCAAAACCGCTGCTTCCGGCACCATTCGTGTCATCACACTCGCCTGATTTGCAGATATAGTCTCCTCCGCAGACCAGGCCTCCCGACTGATGCGTGGTCTGACACTGGTAGGTGTAGCTCATGTGGGTACAGTGTCCGTCAGTCGATTCGGTACAGGTTGTACCTGCTGCGGTGCAGGAAGGGTTCGTCATCAGCGTTCCGCAGGTTCCCTTCGAGTCTGACGGCACAACATAGTTATCGGTGTACTCCCAGCAGTCGCTGTAGACGTCATAGCTCTGGCCATTATTGATAATGGTCTTGTTTCCTCCCGGAGAGGTGCAGGTTGACGTTGTTTTTTGCGCCTTCGCCATATCCAGACCGCAGGATGAGGACCAGGTCACTTCGGGGGTAAAGGTGGTTTCGACCGCGTTCATAACGAGAAGCAGTCTGAAGCCTGAAGCACCGGACTGAAAATCCGCTATCTGTTCCCGGATATGCTTTTCGCAACGGTCCTTGTTCCCGCTGGTACACCCTGTACTGGTATAGGTACCCGCGGGTAAGGAGCCACCTTTTGACAGCGGCGTACCTGGCGCACCCGGCATTTCCCAGTCAAAATTCTTCCCCACCATCGTCTGACTGACGCCCCACCAGGAGATTTTCCCGGCATTCACTTCCCGGTCTGCCCAGTAAAAATGTGCGCTGATCACCGGCCCTGATGCAGGTGCATTAAAACTAAAGTTAAATGATGTACCGTTAATACTGAACACGACATCCGCAGCGGTCAGGGTGAAGGTTTTCTGAACCGTGGTGGTTGATGACCGTCCGCCAGGGGTTGCGGTCCGGGTGCAGGCCTCAACGGAGGCCACATCTTTGTCGCAGCTGTAATTTTCAAAGGTGGTTTTCGATACCGTCACCTCCTTACACTGGTTCGCGGTTCCGTTAAGCACACCGTCTGCACCGGCTTCCGCATTTTTCCCGATCGTGATGAAAGGTGCCTGCGGGTCGATGGCGGGAACCGGATTCGTTTTGCCGGAGTTGATAACTGACTGCGCTGCGTCATTACCCTGCAGTGCGGCCTGCCCTTTGTTGGCCAGCCCACCGTCTCCACCATCCACACCGCCGTAATACCCTTTCTCCGGTGGGTTAGCGGTATAGCCTGGTATTGCCCCTGTGACGGTACCAGGATTTTTCAGGGCCCCCGTACCGGCGGAGGCATTGCCCTTGCCAAAGCTCGCTCCCGCCTCAAACGCAGGATCGGCTGCCCCCGCCAGGAGCGGGAAAAGCATCAGCATCGCTGAAAGTCGTTTTTTCATTTCGCAGCCTCCAGAAGATGGCGCGCCGTCGCTGCACAATCACCGCTTTCAGCGACTTTCTCCAGCGCCTGCTGCAGGGGCAGACTTCCCCGGATAACGTCATGATGACCCGGACAGATGACCACCAGTGCCGGCACTGTCGTGATGTTGTACTGAGTGAACAACGTCGGATCGATTTGCACGCCGGCGTCCTTGTCCTCCTTACTCAGCTCAAACATGGCCGCCGCAGTCTGTCGCATATCGTTATTGACCAGGCCCCGCAGCGTGGGCGGAATGTTGTAACGACGGGCGTCCTTCAGCATGGGCAGAAGACCTTCACGCGGAATACCGAGGCTCACAAAGTAAATAGCCGGGAACGTGTCTTTTTCCCCCATAGAGGTGGTTTGCGCAGCGATATTGCCCTGCAGGCGGTGAATCAGGTCCTGCTGCGGCTGCGGCAACACGGACACACCCGCAGGGTGACTCTGCAGGTCTTCCTTCATGTTTGCCAGCGCGTCCTGCTGGCCTTTGATCCAGTTATGGTCGGAGACGGAGATATCTGTCTGGGCGCTCGCCAGAGCCAGCGGCGCGAAACCCACCATGACGCTGACCATCAGCGCCCGGAGATAAGCGTTTTTCATTGTCATGTCCTTAGAGGAAGACGCAGTTACGTTTGCGCCAGAAGAGGTAGCCGAAGTTCTTTTTGGAGGACGGGGAATTATGCGTTGTGCCCCAGAGCTGCGTGCTGGCCCCGAAGGGATGGCAGTTGCCCGGTTCGGGGTACATGTTCACCATCTGATACCGCCATCGCTCTTTCGGGATGATCGGGGATGGGTACTGGTTACATACGGCAACATCCGCGCCCACGGAGTTCCAGACCAGCCCCTCCCGATGCATTTTGAAGGCCATTCGCTCTCCGACCAGCAGAGAGGCCTCAAGCGGGGAAAACTCCCCGCTGGTATAGCCGGTTAGCGGGTAGATGGAGCCCTGGCTGCCCGCACACCAGAACAGTGGCGACAGCGGAAGACCCGCTGATGAAGCAGCTGCGTCAGCAGCACAGGCACCCTGAGCAATCAGGTTGCCGAACAGTGCTGCCTCGGGGTTAATCAGCATCGAGAGCGTACTGTCATTCCAGAGTGGATCAACTTCAGAGAGATACGCGATATCCATGTCGCCGGTCTGCAGACACCCCAGACTGGTGATGATGTTCAGCCAGAAAATCAGCGGGTATTTATACCAGTGAACATGGTAGAACGTGCCGGCAGCGGGTCGGTCACTCTGCCCTGCGGTTCCCGTTCCCGTTCGTCCGAGATCGATTTTAAAGCCTCCCATGTTGACCATCACGCCAGGCTCACGTGTTACATCCACCATCGCCATTGGCTCCCAGAACCCGATGGCCAGACCGATGCGATAAAACACACCGTATGGGCAAATCTGGATCGGCGAAGCCGGGTTGTTGGTATCCTTTTGCGGGCCGGCCGCCAGCTGAATATTGCCGAGCGTCATCGGGAACAGGCACTTCCAGCAGACATCACTTATCGGATTAACCCAGCGGCCGTCACCGGCGTTACTGGCTGCGGCCGTTGCCTGCAAAGGTAAAGAGGACAGCAGAAGCAGCACCATGCCGGAAAACCATGACACATGCTTCATTTCACCTCCCGCAGCCAGACACAGACCGGACCATCTTCAGTGTCATGAATGGAGCCGATAAACCAGCCCTCTCCGGCGGGGGCTGACGGCTGCCAGTCACTGATGTCCGACGCACCGTTTTCCCAGGCGGTAATCACCTGGGGAGGAGCATCGTTTTCCATCCAGCGGGTGGCGCAGGTGAGTTTATGCAGGCGCATCCAGTCGCCAAACTCTGTCTGCGTGGCTTCATCACTGGCAGGTGTAAAGTAGTGTGGGTGCGTCCAGAAGCCGTTGCGGTCACGGGTAACCGTCACCGGCCTGATTTTTTCAGGGTGAGTCATGGGGGTATCTCCGGGCATGCCGCAGCCACCGGACGGCGGGAGGGCTTAAATAAGGATCAGTGGTTTTTGCCTTTACCGGCGGCTTTCATGATGATGGCCAGTCGTTGTTCCTGGCTCATTTCGTACAGGGCAAGAATGGCACCGCGCAGAACATGCGAGGGCTTGTACAGCGGGTTGTCGTTGAGGATCTCATCCAGCTGTCGGGCCGAACCCTCATCGTGACGTACTGAGGTGACATTCCGGCCCTTTTCAGTAACAGGGTCTTTTTTCATGGCGTTACCTGGTCGGGATTAAACGTAAACCGGGGTGGCATTCAGGCTGAGGCGGAGCGCAACGCAGTGAGCACCGAACATCCTGAATGGCAGCGCGGTTGAATCAATGGCCTTTTTGCGGTCTGGTGATGTACCAGCCAGCGCACTCACTGCCACGTATAAGCACACTGAGCCACGTGCCGGCATACCCGTCGTTCACCGCTATATCTTCGCTGTCTTTCATCGTCTGCTCAGAGACTCTCGGTGTGGTATAACGCAGACGCGCCCGAAAAATCCTGCGACTGAGAGCCAGTCGGTCTGCTGTCGGTATCGTTACGCGCTGTGATTCATCATGCGTCAGTGCATAACCTGCCTCGGTCAGACCTTGCTCCAGCTCTGCGAGCAGCATCTGGTAATAGTCTCTGTTGGCAAAGCCATGTACCGCATCGGCATGTCGGGCACTGCCAAACTGTGCCTGCGGAACGGGTATTCCCGGTCTGCTCTCCCACGCCCGGCGTTCACGGCGTGCATCTGCAAGATGCTGAACAACAAGCCAGCCCGCGAGTAGTGTTACCACGACCAGAATACCGGTCATGCCCTCAGTATCGCGCAAACAGGTGAGCATCCCCTGCAAGCCCTGAGGTCCGGTGAAGCAGCTGATTAACGCCATGCGTTCATCTCCTCCATTCTGTTGCGGATAAGCCTGACGAGGTACAGGGGAAACGCCTCATCCCGTTCTTCCGGCGCTATCGGCTGACGCTGGTTCTCCGCGCACCACTGACGCCACGCACCGGTGACCAGCATCGGATGCCAGGATGCGATTTCAGGGTACAGCTGGCAGAGTTGTTTCACTTTTTCATCACAGCCTCTGGTTTCAGCATTGCACTTCAGTGACATTCGGCGTTCTCCTGCTCCTCGCCCGCGAACAACCTGTCGAGGCGCTCAGAAAGTGACATCGTCTGGCCTTTTTTACGTTTCGCGCTGTCCTCGGCCCGCATGTTCTCCAGTAAGAGGTGAATGATGTAGTCCGGAAAACGCTCATCACGTTTCGACGGCTCCCGGCTGTCCTGCTGGTTCTGAACACACCAGTGGAGCCAGGCTTTGGTCACCAGTACCGGATGCCAGGAATCCAGCTCCGGATACAGCGTCTTTAGCCGCTCTGCCGTACCCATGCGGGATGTAACGGCTGATGCTTTGCGGGGTTGTTTAGCGTAGCGGCGATGCGTTGTGACGGCCTCGTGCATGTGCGGAAACAGATCACCTAACGTGGTTGCGCTCATTTTTTTGCTCCTGATACCGGAATTTCTTCCACCTTCATCACGCGGCCATCGCGTGAGATGCGCGCGGGGATATGTTCAAAACCAAACTTACGGGTCAGTACGCCAGACTGATCGAAGAAGATGCGTTCGTTCAGTGCATCGCTGGTTTCCTTAATGTTGCCTTTCACCAGGATGACCTTCACGTTTGTCTGGCCTGCGATCTGCTGACGGATCCAGTTCATCTGCTCTTTATCATCACCGTCGATGAAATAAAGCACCTGGCTGAAGGGCACCCTATCCAGGGGGTTGACCGTGTCGCCCTTACGGGCGATCACGTTGCCCTGCATGTCAGTGATCGTTTCCTTCACGGTGAAGGTCGGGTCCCACGCAAAACTGCGGTATTCCTTCGCTTTTGTGAGGCCCTCCACCGGCATCGGGCGTACCGCATGCTCCTTCACCCTGTCCGTTGCTTCCCTGCGCAGCCGGTCCAGTTCGCCCGTCTGCTCCATCCCCTTCAGGCGGTTCTGGATAAAGGCCAGCATATCCTGCTCGGCCGGTTCGAAGACGTTTCCCCAGGTCCCCAGGTCTTTCGCCCCGCTGCCGGCAGAGAGCATCAGGAGCATGGCCATCAGCTTCAGTCGTCTTTTCACTGGCCCCCCTGGGTACGCCGTGCAATGTCGGCACGGATCTCATTCGTGATATCCCGCTGCGGGTTTATTACCGCCGGTTTCACCAGAATGATGGCGTTGTGTGAGGCCTGCCACGCATCCAGGCTGCCGCTCAACGCCGCGTTGAACTGCAGGGTCATCGCTTTTGCGCTGCCTTCATCGAGATGCAGCTGGGCGGACTGCTGCTTGAAGAGATCTATCGTGCCCTTCATGTCGAAGACCACCACCTCAGGTGTGACGACTTTCGCCGTTACGTACGCGACGCCTGTCATGACCAGAAGTCCCGCCAGCCCCAGCATCCCGACCTTAACCCATCGGGATGTCTTGCTTACGATTGTTACACCGTCGCGGACGGTATCGCCGTCATATGGCTTGTCCTGTTGTTCACTCATGCTGCGTTCACCCATTCTTCAAGTTCACGAAGTTCACTGCCGTATTTCTTCTCCGCCAGCAGATACGCCGCTTCTTCCGCAGCCGCTCCGGCTTTCTGAGCGTTCTGCATGAAGGCAAAGTCCTCACCACGGGAGCTGAACATGGCGCGCGTGACGGGGTCGACAAACAGGCGGTGGAAGGAGCTGTATTCCCCGGCGCTTATCAGCAGGGAGCTGTAGCCGGTCTGCAGGGCGGGCTGGAAGCCGCGGATAACTTCTTTTTCCATGTCCGAGAACTGATCCGGGTTATCGGCAAGGTACTGTTTAAACGCCTTCGCATCCTGCAGCAGGGTGATTTTGGTGGAGCTGTTGTTCCAGGCCGCTTCGGCTTCCTTACTGGCGCTGAAGTCCTTGATGCCCTGTGTGATGGTGATAAACGCGCCACGGTGTCGACGCACCGTACGGTAGCCTGTTTCGATAAACCGGGCCGCATGTGGGTTTGAACCACCCAGCAGACGCCAGGCCTCGTCGATGATGCAGACTTTTTTGAGATCGCGCGGGCTGTGGTACATCTTTTCCTGAATTGCCAGGATGAGCGAGAACAGGATGGACGAGAGCAGCTTCGGCTTGTCCTCCAGGCTCAGCAGCTCCAGCACCGCGAAGCGGGTTTCACCGTCGAGCGTCGGGGTGTCGGCGTTGAAGTATTCGCCGTCCGGCCCCCAGGTGCAGTAGGTATCGAGCAGCATGGCCAGCTCAGCGAGACGCGCGATGATGGTCGGCTTGTCTGCGAACGCCTGATTCACATCCTCATTAGTCAGGTAATTATGAACGTCGTCGATACGGGCTTTGTTGCCTTTCTTCTCCCACGCATCCATTACCGCTTTCTGCAGGATCGCTTCACAGACACCGTCCAGCGGCTGTGTCGGGCTGGCCAGCACCGTCAGCAGACGCACAATCCCTTCCGCAGAGTGATTGATGTCTTTGACGTTAGCGAACGGGTTAAATCTAAGCTTCGCACCGTCAAGGTAGACCCCGCCGGCCTGATGGCAGTAGTTCTTATATCCATCCCCCATGTCGATGACCCAGCCAAAACCTCCAGCATTCAGCACATCACGCAGAATCCCCTGAATAAGGAATGTCTTCCCTGCCCCTGAGGTACCGGTTACCGCAATGTTAAAGTTGGTACTGCCGTTCTCTTCGCCAAACATGTCGAAGAACGCCACCTGGTTGCGATAGGTCGGCAGCGGCATCCCCACGTTGGACAGCTGGCGCTCGGCCACAACCGGCATCAGGCTTACTGCATTCCATGACTTGGCGCGCAGGGTAGCCCCTGTCATCTTCAGGTCTTCCCACATTCCTTCCTGCATGACGAACGGGAACCCGGCCAGCCAGTTACGCATCTGCTGGTACTGTATCGTGACCATCTCCAGCTCGTTCTTACGGAACACGTTCACGGCGGCCAGCTCGCAGGCCTGCGCGTCGGTGTTGTTGTCCGGCGCGAACAGGGTCAGGTTAAAGTAGGTTCTGCAGTGTGCAATTTCATTGCTGTTCAGCTGTTCACGCGCCCGACGCCACTCTTCGGCTGCTTTTTTGGTGCCAGGAAAGAGTGCGGCGTAGGCTGAGTTGGCCTTTTTGGACAGGTCCGTGTCTTTACGAAACGCCTCACTCTGGCTTTTGGTCTGTTCTTCCAGCTCAGTGGTCCAGGTCAGCATAAACGGACAGGGAATGCCGAGGTCAGGGAAGCGCAGATTTTGCAGATTATCTGCGCCCTGCCAGAGCGCAAACCGACGAGGGTTTTTGGCGAGCTGCATATTGATGATGCGGCATGCCGATGCCGGCAGGCGCGTCCCGCGCGCGTCGATAGTCTCCGGCAGCACCATCCGGATATGCGATGGATGAACCTTAAGGTCAATCCCCGGATCAACCACCTGGCGGTTGAGCCTCTCGTCCTCGCTGTAATCTCCGGAAGACATCAGCACCTGTTCCTGGCGGTAGTTCATGACTTCACGTACCGCAGACAGGAAGGCGTGAACATCAATGTTCATGCTGTCGATACGTGCGGCCCCCAGTGAGACGCGGATGGTGTTGCGTATCTGAATCAGCTCGTCAATGACCCGCTGCATCTGGGAAGAACGTTTTACCTCTTTGCCGTACACAAAAAAGATACGGTAGTTACGCAGGTAGAGCGGATATTCACGTTCGTTGGCCAGACCGTGGAGCGCGGAGCGCTGCCAGAAAGCGCGGGTGATTTTATTGAGGTGCTCAGCCATCCCGCCTTTCCACATATCATTACTCACGCCGCGATCGATACGCTCTCCGACACATTTGCTTGCGACCAGAATAACGGTGACGGGCGTCTGGCGTGGCAGCTTCTTGCGGAGCATGTCATCGAGCGCGGCCATCACCTGCTCGTTCGCGCCGGGAAGCGGGGCCGCTTCCATAATGAAACCTGCGGAGCCGGCATTGACGAAAATCTCATTCGTATCGTCGTAATACCGGTACGGCAGCGCGGCGACCAGAGAGGGATAGTCCCAGGTCTGAGAGAGGTTGTTGCGGGCCGTGGCGGCTCCGTCTTCCTGCTTCCCGTTTTTCAGCATATCCATCAGGCTGTCGACAAAACTCATTTTCGACCCTCCGCTGCGGCCCGGATTAATTCCAGGCGACGCAGCTTCTCTTCGTTCATTTGCCCGGCGTGCAGCGCGTCACCGGCAGTTTTCATCTGCCAGTCACAGCTCACGCTCAGAACGGCCAGCGTTTCATCGTCGGTATCGACTGACTGTGTGGCGGTGATTTGTATCGTTCCTTTCCGTGAGTGGGCTAACGGATCGAGACCACCGTTACTGTTGATGTAGAGGCTGTTCATTCACCCCCCTCCCCGATAACGCGGTAGCTCTCATCCCAGTGGGATTTGTTTTTCACGAACTCGACCACAGCCGGCTGATGGAAGTTGTCGTCCGTGTCCACCCAGGGGGCAATCCACAGGCGCTGCGTGGCATCAGGAATACGCTGAACCGGAACGCGGCCCGCCGTGTTAACCGGTACAGGTGCCACATGACTGGTCGTGGTCAGCGGCGTGACCAGTGAGCCGGACGCTTTCACCGGCGCAGTGTTCAGCGGCTTAGCGGCGGCAGTTCCGGTTGCTGCGACGGAGACAGGACGGAACGGATTCACGACCGGTGCCGAATTGCGCAGTGCCGGCAGGGTTTCACCCGCAGGCTTTTTTGCGGTTTTATCTGCCGTCAGGTCATCCAGACTTTTACCCTGAGCGGCCAGCTTGTTGGCTTCACCGGTGGTCAGGCACTGGTCGGTCGCGGTCTTGTTGCAGTCGAAATCAGAATTGAGACCGGCGCAGCCGGTCAGTGCGCTGCACAGCAGTGCAGCACCCAGTAGTTTTTTCATGGGGTAACTCCGGTTGGAATTTGAGGGTTATATGTACAAGGGGGGAACGATTTGTGGCTTACACGAAAATTTCTCGCATGACATTGAGCATTACCTGCAGACCGAAGCTGCACAGTACGCAGGTAAAAAACCAGTCCATCGACAGAAAATGCAGGTTCATTTGAATGAAACCCTAGACGATGATTGAAACAGACGCGCTGAGCCAGGGCGCGAGAGCCCCTGCAAACATCATCCATGCTTTATCAGTATCGCCATAAGCTGCAGCACTGGACGCGATGATGGCCACGCTTATGAGCAGAAAGATTCGCCATGTGGAAAAGTCCTCGTCGCCGAGTCCCTTCAGGTTCAGAATCGCCCATACCGTCATTTCAGTCGCATAAATAAGCACTAAAAAGACGACGTGGCGGTAGTCATACAGGATCTTGAGTAATGAAGAATTTGTCCTGATTGAAGGCATAAACACTCCAGTGAAAAGAATTCCAGGATTGTGATGATGAGGTGATATAAACCGGTGAGAGTAATCAGCAATCCGAGTGCCGCTTTGCTGTTCACTCGCTCCCGGACTCTTTCTCACGGTCTGGACTGTTGTTGAGAAATTTCAGGTCAGGTTTCTTTTCTGGCCAGGTGCTCATCGCTTCCAGCTGATACCAGTTTCTGACGTTGCTGGCCGTCAGCCCCTCTGTTTCAGCCTGACGCTTCAGGTGCTCCCAGGCAGGAAGGTTCAGGGGTTCATAAGCAGACAGCATCCTGTCGAATACCTCCTCCCAGCTTTCGTTGTAGCGGGGGACAATTCGCCTGCATATCCATTGAGTCAGAAATAGCCAGACAATCAGGATACCCAGCGCCCACAGTGGAGGGCAGTACGAAAGAACCGGTCCCCCTGCACAGAGAAAGATGACAAACCCCAAAAACATGTACTTGCTTCCTGCAGGGGTTGGCCGGCCGGTCTCCCAGTCAGCAATATGCATCCGCATTTTCCTGAGCAGGTCGTTGTTACGTTTTTCTTCACGCATTCCGGCTACCTTATTTAGCGGTTCTCTCTTCTGGCCAGACAGACATCGCTTCTTCCTGAAACCAGCTTCTGACTGCAGTCAGCGTAAGTCCCTCTCTCTCAACCTGCAGTTTCAGTTTTCCCCAGGCCGCCTGATTAACCGGTTTGTAGGATGACAGCGTATCGTCAAACACGGCCTCCCACGATTCTGTCTTGCGTGGTATGAGCTTTCTGAGCAGCAGGTTGCTCAGGACGAACCAGACTGCCAGAAATATCCATCCCCATACTGGCCAGTAATGCAGGAAGAGACCGCTTCCTGTGAGAATCATGAATACCCATGCAGTTACGAAAAACCGCTGCACCGGCGTTGATCGACCGGCGCTCCAGTCATCGAGGTCCTCCCGGATTTGTGTCAGCGCGTTGTCTTTACGCTTTGCTTCACGGATAAAGGATTTCATCCTGGATTCCTCATTAGTTGATGGTGTCACCGAGGCGCAACTGACTGGCCTGGCGGAGAACGTCATCAGGGTTAATGTTACCGACAGAGGTGGTGCTGGAGGTTGTGGTCTGGCTCGCAGGCTGCGGCGTCACAGCGTTCTGTGCGGCGTTGCCGGCTTTCTGCAGTTCCTCTTTCGCTTTCGCATCATCGGCATCCTCGATGGTTTCAAGGCGGAAGCCCTTCTGGAAGACCACAGTTACCAGGTTGCCAGCGCCGATATCAATGACCGGGTGATACTGTTCGGCGCGCTTAATCCAGTACTGGCTCAGCGTGTCGGCTGCCTTACTGGCCCCGCCGCCAAAGCCCTGCTTAAACACGTCGCCGGCACCTACTTCCGCTGTGGCACCGAGGCCGACAGATGGTGTTGCCGCAGATTTGATACCTTCACCAAAACCTGACAGGAGGCCTGCAGCCCCCGCGTAGCCGACAATCATGCCGTTTCGCATAACAGGCTTGCCACGAACACCCCCTTTACCCTGATAGCTGACGTGGCCATCGAATTCCATATCGACGTGCTTGCCGTTTTTCAGTACGCAGCTGATTGATTTCGTCCGGACAATCCCGCGCTCGCTGGAGATGTCGCCCCAGATTTCACCCACCACAAAGCAGCCGTCAGCGCTGTATTCTTTGTTGTTCGGCATCTGGATATTGCCCAGCAGGCGGATGGTGACGGGCTGGGTGTTCTGCTGGCCGGTAACACTGGCGTTGGCGTCGGCACCTTCAATCATGATGGCGTCGGAGAAGGAGCCTGACGGAATCCAGGGGAGTTTCGTTGGCTTTTTCTTCAGGCTTTCATAGCTGAACTTTGTTGTCGACAGGCCGCCAGTCATTCTCTGGCCGGAGCCCCCCGGGTAGAACGCTGCGCCCTGCCCCATATTCACACCAGTGGCGGCCGGTGTGCCTGCGGGGGTCACAGTGTATTCGGGAGGCCGGGCCTGACCGGCAGCAACGGGACCGGGGAGTGGTGTTCCGTTCTGACCTGCAGGTGGTGTCTGCTGGCCAGTGGTCTGGTTGCTGCCGGGGGCTTTCGTAAGCTGGTCATTCAGACGCTGAATTTCTTCGTCCTTTTTGGCCAGCTGTTGCTCGGTGGTGAGTTTGTTCTGTGCGAACTGCTGCGTGAGCGTAGCGAGCTTGTCTTCAAGCTCTGATGTTTTGGCCTGCTGCTGCTGCAGTGCGGCATCGTTAACCTGCTGGTTAAACGCTGCGGTAACCACGCCGGTCATATTTGGCGTTGCGACCGGGGCGGGTTGCTTCTGCTCCTGCTGATGCTGCCCGTACCAGATAACGCCGCCCGTTGCGGCCGCGCCGCCGACTATAACGGCAGCGAGAATGGCCAGCTGCTTACGGCGGGTTTTCAGGTTTTCATTCAGGTTCATGGGCGGGTGTCTCCGTCATCTGAAAACACAATCCAGGCATACCCCTCTCCGCCGGCGTAGAGCTGGTTCTGCGACAGCATTACGGCCCGGACGCCCTTGCGCCAGAAATCACGCTCGCGCAGGCTGCGGGTGATGCTGCCCGGGTTGCTCATCCGGAAGCGCACAATGCGCAGGTGGTTACCTACAAACTGGCGTTCCGGCGTCAGGCGTACATCACTGGCGGGTGTGTATGCCGGCATGCGGCTGACCGGGTACTCCTGGTAGTCGTCCGGCACCTGGCCATTGACTACAGCGCGGGACAATGCGACCAGAGTTTTTTCGTAGGTCTGCCCTTCTTCCCATGCCTTCGCGTCATCGTTCTTGCGAAGTGGTGGTGACATTGGGGTGAAGCGCAGTGTTTTGCCGTTACCCGGCTGGGGTCTGACGTTCAGGCTCAGGGATGAGCCGCGGTCAGTCTGGATAAACACCGTGAAGTTCTGGCCTACGAGTGGAGACAGAATTAGCGCTCCGTCGTCGGTTGTGCTCTGGTCATAGGCACCGGTTGGTCCGCTGATGCTGGTTATGAGTTCTCCGTCAACAACAACCTTGCTCGGGTTGGTGTTGCTGAGTGTGACGTTAAAGGCGGCGTCGTTCTCAAACGGAATGGCTGCGGGTGCGGAAGCGGCCCGGAGGCCGCTTGTGAATAATCCCGCTGCCAGAAACACAGCAGCAGCTGCCGGTGAAATGCGAAATTTCATGGGCAGTCCTGTCAGTTGGTGGAAGATACCGGCTGGAGTTCTTCAAAGCTGTGGAGGTTAATCACACCATTGTCATAACTCAGTTTAAGTCGGTAGGTTTTTTCCTGGTCTTTCAGTGGCGTGGTGATTGCGCCGTTGGTGGTGGATGGTTTCAGTATTCCGCTGTACTGCACGGTGTTATCGTCAATAACGCGAATTTCTTTCGTGTCGAATCGGGTGGTGATGCCCCCGTTTTTGATTCGCTCAGCTTCAATATCCAGGGCTTTCTTGAGTGCGTCCCGTTCGGCGGAGGGGACGAATCCAAGAACCATTTTCTGGTTAGTGTCGACGTTTTCCGGGCTAACATTCAGCCGCCAGTAAATAAAGGAAGCGGCGAACTGTGTCAGGCCGGTGGCGTCGACACTTTTTGAATCTGATGCAAATGGGCGGTTAAACGTTAATGGCGTGGTGATGATTTTCTGGGTGGTGGCGAAATGCCATGCCAGCGAACCTGTTAATACGTTTCCCGCGCCCATAATTAAAGTTAACGCTGAAAGACCAATAAACGCATAACTAAGTTGTTTATCGCGCTCTCCTTTAATTTTCAGTTTCATAAAAACTATGCCCTCCAGTGCCGGAAACTTGAATCAGGAATCTGGCGAAAGGTTACTTTGAATAAAAGTGATGGCAGGTGCCAGTAACAGAAATTAAGTAACCAGTACGACCCCTGCCCTTTCTTCAGATATCTGACGAGAAACCAGAGCAGGCCCGCTATGATGGAGAGTTCAATAGACATATTGTTGAGGATGCCCAGTATAGCCAGAGGGGCGACAATAATAATTTCATCTAATGGCAAACCAAAATAACGGTCCTGCTGGTTCAGTGTTTCCGGGAAGTAGTATTTATCCTCTTCCCCGCTCATGGTTAGCTCGCAATCGCAAAACCAATGCGTGTTGCAATGATTACCAGCGGCACGCCCAGGAATGTGAGTGGGGAGCGGGTTTTCATATAAATGAAGACACCGAAAAGAATTTCCCCGAGGTAAAACCATTTAACGATTGATGAGCCAGAACCAAAGGTTGAATTAACCGTTGTGTTCTGTGATGCGAGAAGGTCAGTACCGGATGCGAATGCCGGGTGTGTGACCAGGAATGCAAAAAGAAATGCGCCAACTGTCTTTAAGTAAAATTTAGTCAGACGATTTTCACGAGCTTTGCGGAATAAGGACGCTACCGCCCATCCCTTACCGACGTTAAGGGCACTGCCTTTGGTTAACATGCTTGTTTTCTCCGAAGTAAACAAAAGTGAATCGCGTAAGTGCTTGTTTACGCGGGCGTAATTGTCCCATGACCCTAAAAAAAAAAAACTGTGACGCATGTCACATTTTTAGAAGGTATTCAGATTTATCCGAATATGTAAGTGAGTAGGCTTTGTTGACCAGTAAGTTCAGAAATGGCCTCAGGGATCTATAGCTATGAAAGTTAAAGAGAAAATGTGGGATGGTCGCGGCCGTCCACGGAAGTTCCAGCCAGGGGAGGCTGTGGAGTGGAGGTTGCGGGCGCCCGATAATTTGCTCATGGAGCTGAGAATATGTGCCAGAGCGGGTAACAGGAGCGTGAATGAGGAAATTATTGCCAGGCTTTTGTTGTCTCTGAATTATCAGCCGGGTAAGCCTGTCATTAAAACTGCGGAGGGTGAGCGGCTTATTGCGCTGGCGGTCAGATTTGAGGAATGGCTTGGGAAATTACTTGATGGTGAATCCGTTGAGGTTGTGAGTGAAATTAAGACCCCACACAAACAGGAGCAATTGTGGGTATGGCGGGAGGGTGAAAGAATTTTGCTTCCGGGGAAAACTACCGGCTATAGCATGCGTATTCCTGAGAATCTTGCGGATGAAATCAGGGCGATGGCGAAGGTGCATAACCGCAGTCTGAATGATGAAATGCTCACCCGGTTAATGAATACTCTCGGCTATTTTACTGAAAGATTGCTTGACCAGAACGAGGATGTGCAGGCGCTTAAAGTGCTGTGTATGGAATTTGAAGTTTTCCTGAAGGAAAAAATTAAGGAGGTGGAGAAAAGCGAGCCTCTGTGGGACGAAAAGTCGTCTCAGTGATCGATGCGAGCCGGGGTTTCCGGCTCGCAGATTTATTCTTTTTCGTTGATGAAGTGCCTTGCTTCCGCCTCGTTCTCGGCGGTATTTATGCCGCTTAAAATCATATCAAGCGTATCTTCCAGGCTGCCTTCACCGTCTTTTCCTGTCATTTTTAAATACATCTCAGCAAGTAGAGTGGCTATAAGGACTGTGCCTTCGCGTGAACCTGCTGCTTTTCTTATGAGGTCTCTCCGGTATCCTTCGATATCAAACTGGTTGCCATCTTCTCCGTCGCGTTTATAAACAAGAAGGCCAAGCCGGATTAATTCATTGCAGGTGGCTGAGATGTTTGCTTCTCCTGCGTTTGCGCCGTTTTGCAGGTCCTGCTGTACAATATCGCGAACTTCGCGTTCAATTTTATCTTTAAGGTAGATGCCGACTCTTCCCATATTTCTTACCTGTTTTAAGTTAGTGTCGGAACCGACACTACATATGGCCTGTTGGTGGATTATCAGATTGCTGCGCAAAGGTGTAATGGATTGATGCTACTGTGAATTCCTGTTCTATACAGTAGTACAATCCAGCACCATGATGTGCGATAGTGTGACACTGTGCGATATATAATTCAATGTAATTACAGTATATCTACAATTGTACGATACATGTGAGACATACCGACACTAACAGGTATCAGGATTATACGATAGTGTAGTGTCGGTATGTACGACATTAAACGGTCATATTCCAAATGCGCGCAAATTTCTTACAGACATCCACCTGAAATTAAAGGAAAAATCTGCAAGACGAAGTCTTGCGTGGGGTGTGATGTTTTAAAGGGTTAGTAAAGAGCGGCATATTAATACCGCCCACTGTCCTGACATGTTTATTCCGACCAGGTGTTAAATCCCTGCAGGAGAGCGCTCACGCGCGTTTGTAGTGAATTAACTTGATTACGACGATCCGCCGGGGTATTTTTTAAAACGACGCTCCAGAGCCCGTGTATTTCGTTAAAAGGCCAAACCATGAAAATATCGTTACTACCTGCGGCATTGCTGACCATTTCACTGTCTGCTGGCGCAGCTCCCCAGATGTGCTTTGATCAGGCCGGGAAAGATTATCAAATTGATCCACTACTGCTTATGTCAATTTCGATTAAAGAGAGCAGGCTGAAGCCGGGTGCGATAAATGGATCAAACAAAAATGGGACAGAAGATGTCTGCGGGATGCAGGTGAACAGTTCCCATTACGGTAAACTTAAAAACTTCAATATTACCCGTGATCGCCTGTTGAATGATCCATGTATCTGCGTTTACACCGGGGCATGGGTGCTGGCGCACAACTTCAGGTCATACGGAAAAAACTGGGACAGCGTGGGGATGTATAATACGGGGCCGAGCAAAAAGCTCATTGCGCAGCGCAAGGCCTATGCTCAGGATATCAAAAATATATATCGCGTTTTACTGGCCAGAAAAAAGTTACTTTCTGAACGTCTGGCGCCAACTGCGGGAAAGGAACATGAGATAAAAATTGCAGAAACAGCATCTTTAAACAGCGGACAGTAAAAAGCCGCTCTGTTGAGCGGCTTAATTATCAGGCCTTCAGTTTTGCAAACTCTTCAGCCATTTTCCAGAGCACCTGATTTAATTTGATGTCACCATCTATTCCGGTGACTTCCCGCGTTCTGGTCATCTTCCCTTTTTCCGTTCTGCCACGAATTCCCCCACGGATCACATTTTCCTGAACCACGTTAAACGTGGTCCATAAATCCTGGCCTCTGTCGAGCACACGGCGCGGGTTAATAATTTGCTCCGGTGTAATCGGCGCTGGTTTTCCATCGTACTTAAGTTCCAGGGCGGTCGCACCAAAAAGGCGCTGCTCAGGCAAAGTGAGCTGAATGCTTTTCATGAGGTCAATATTTTCATCAACCGCGTCAAATGTTTTCAGCACCGTGTAAGCGCCTTCAATAACCTGACCGACAATATCCCCTTTGTGGGGTACGCGGATTTCACCAAAATCCTTCCACGCAACCAGACCATTACTGCAAATCTGACGGAACATACCGGGGATCATTTTATAGCTGCTTGAACCATCATGGCTATTCAGCAGAATAATTTCCGGTACTTCTTTTCCGTTAATCTGGTCATGACGACGCAGGCGAAGCATATGCTTTGTAAAGTCGCGTTTATCCTGGTCACGTGTACGTGACTGAGTTGCATAATACGGCTGAAAACCTTCATCACGTAAGCGATCAAGAATGTTTATGGTCGGGATATACGTATAACGTTCAGAGCGTGAATCGTGTTTATCCGATGAGAACGCGCTCGGAACGATGTGCTGTAATTCCTCATTCGTCAGCGGACGGTCTTTACGAATCGAGGTAGGCATACGATAGCGGCTTGCGAAACTGACCATATTTATTTACTCCTGATTATTTAGTTAGTGATGAAGAAATAACGCGGTGAAAATTATCCAGCGGCATTGCAACTGCCACCGGGCGACCATCTACGATCCAGACAGAGATATAATCCGGGCATTCGTCATTAATTAACGTCAGCTCAGTGGCATTCTCTGGCGGCGTAAAAATTGCCGGTTGTGGCTCCCCTTCCGATGCTGCCAGGACCCAGCAAAACAGATCCGTGAACTGGGACGTGGTGAGGTTTGAATCACATCTTCCGGTAGATTCTTGAGCGGCGGTTTTGACGTTGACGTTT
>NZ_KV787826.1:0-2498 GCF_001807145.1 Enterobacter sp. HMSC16D10 | reverse complement strand
AAACGTCAACGTCAAAACCGCCGCTCAAGAATCTTCCAGAAAGATGGGGGGGAAAACCCGTGTCGTACACGATCCTCGTCGCTGAGACGAAAAAAAACTCAGCGGAGGAAGCCGACGTTCTGGAGTTCAGCAGCCTTGCTGAGCTGAAGAAACTGCGCAGACGCTGCCCCGAAACGATGCGCTGCACCTATTTCTACGCCCTCAGCAGCGGCGTCGATAAACAGTTCCGCCATATCCATGTGGCTGAAGCTGACCACTTCAAACAGTTTGCGCGCCTGATCGAGCGCGCAGGTATCGACATTTAAATCCGGTTCACCCCGTGCGGCCGCCGCACGGAACCTCATCAGACAGGAGCATGAAAGATGAACGTTAACACCCCGACCGCTGCACCAATGGCCTTTTTCGTTCCGTCTCATAACGCTGTTTATGACCGCGCAACACAGCTGGACGGGCAGTGGGTGACTCAGCGTGAAGCGAAAACGCTGGAATCCCTGCGCCGTCTCTATCCGGACGCGGAGCTGATCCCCGCGACTCAGGTGCAGGAAAAGCTGAATGACGGCTATCGCCGTCCCTGGGTGGAAATCACCGAGGCCCGGTACATCGACCAGCTGGAAACGTTGCCGCCAGTGGACTGGTGCAGAGGGTATGGCGGGGAGTCGTTCAAGTCGATGGAGTTTACGGGCGGGGATGTGACCGCGATTTTTGTCCGGTACGGCGCGCGCTTCTTTGAGTGCCACGACCTGCACACCCGCCATCACCGGGAGCTGATTGGCGACGTGATCGCCCGTTTCTGTCTCGATGCGCCGCTGAATTCCGCGCATTAAAAAAGCAGGGTTGCCCCTGCTTTCTCAACGCCGGGTAGCCGCTGTAACGGTGAACCGGCAATCACAACCAAAGTAAGGAGATTGATCGTGAAATTTGACCCGCAAACTGTCGCACAGGCGAAGGCATTTGTAAATGCCCTCCGCGCCGGAAAACGCGCTCGCGTACCCGCGCTGCGCTTCTCACAGTGGCAACCGTTCCTGTCCGTGGTAAATGCCGAAACGGGCTACGCCGCCGATGCTGACTGTGGTCTGGCTGTCAGCGTCTACCCGGCGCTTGGACTGGCTTAACAGGAGACGGCCGCCTGCGGGCGGCCGGTAAGGAGAAACCATGTCACAACTGAGTTTTGAATCCCTGTTCCTGGCAGACCAGGCTGATCCGCAGCCGCGGGTTTCCGCTCCTGTCCGGGTGCAGTCGCCAGCTGAGGCGCGTAAGCAGTTCGCCAGTGTGTTCCGTCAAACCGCGAAATATATGCGCCGTTCCGAAGTGTTCCGCGACTTTATCACCCTGGCCGCCAGCGGGCTTGATATAGCGAGCATACGATCGCCAGAAAGCATCGAAAACAGCCGACGAATCTGCGGGCGGTATCAGCCGGACGATTTAGACGCCATGAGACAGCTGTTCTGCCTGTTGGTGGAGGGGCTGGCGGGTGAAATGCATGATTTTCTGGGCGCACTGTATATGGAGCATGAGCTGGGCGCGGACGAAATGGGGCAGTATTTTTCCCCGTCCTGCATCTCCCGCCTGATGGCCGGACTACTCATGCCCGGCGCTCAGGAGACGATAAAGCGTGAGGGTTGGATGACGCTCGATGAGCCTGCCTGTGGTAGCGCCGGTATGGTCATTGCCTTTGCATACTGGATGACTGACGCGGGATATAACCCGTCAGAACAGCTTTATGCCACCTGCACAGATATCGATCCGATGGTGGCTGATATGGCCTTTATCCAGCTGTCACTGCTGGGTATCCCTGCGAAAGTCGTGACCGGTAATACGCTGACCCTGAAAGCAAATCGCGTGCGTTATACCCCCGTTTATTACTTCAATGACTGGCAGGGACGTCTGGAGTTCCGCAGCCGTTTCGAAGCTATGAAAAACTTTCTGGCCACCGTGGCCGCCTGACTGACAGAGCGGCAGGGCAGACCTGCCGCAGGGAGAGAGAAACATGATGAGCAACACACTGAACGCTGTTCCGGCCACCGTGCTGGAGACGATGGCAGAACGCCTGCAAGGCCAGGCTGAACCGATAAAAATCCGCAGCAACGATGATCACGCCGCGCTGGCTGCAGATGTGCTCTGGAAATTTGCCCGTAAAACCGGGCTGAACAGGGAAAGCGAAAGCGTGCAAACTGTCATCACGGATTTTCTGGCCAATCTGCTGCACCTGTGCGAACAGTGCGAGCCGGACGGGGCTGGCATCGAGGGATTTAATGCCCTGCTGAATATGGCCATGATGCACTATGAGCAGGAAAACGGAGGTGACAGCGAAGAACCGATCTGATCGGAAATCTTAGCCCCGGTGCATATCATCGGGGCAACCGCAAAAACCCTCTTTCCCCTGCGGGGAAACGGGGAGGGCGAAAGCGCCTCCGGCGCTCCTGCCGTTCCCCGTTGCAGTGCTTCTCTCCTCTCTTGCGATCACAACCGGCGTCCTGCTGGTTAACTTTCTCAGCTGC
>NZ_KV787825.1:0-1410 GCF_001807145.1 Enterobacter sp. HMSC16D10 | reverse complement strand
TGGACGCCCTTCTAAGAGTCAAGCTGTTATCGGGATACTGTTGATCCGCCTGTTTTGATTGCGCAGTAACGTGTAAACTTCGCGGGAGATATATCGCTTTAGACAGCGTATCGCTTCCATTTTTGTATGTCCTTCGGCTACACGCCTGGCGACATATTCCTTTGTTTTTGCGTCAGTTCGTAAGCGTCCGATGGCGATGATGTGAAGTGCACTATTTGCAGCACGATCTCCACCACGATTAAGTCGGTAACGGTTCGTTTTTCCAGAAGAAACGGGGACCGGGCTGACACCACACAGTGCCGCAAATCCTGATTCTGATCTTAACCGTTGAGGATTGTCTCCGGCAGTGATCAGCAACTGTGAAGCGCTTTCGTATCCGATAGCATTACGTTTAATCAGCTCAGGTGCCAACTCGTCGACAATTGCCGCAATCATGACATCCAGATCAGCGATTTCGTCATGTAACTCGAGATAGCGTCGGGCAAGGGACTTTAATGAAATGCGATAAACGTTGGTTACATTGCGGTATTCACTGGCATCAGGTCTCCAGGAACCCAGGGTCCTGATGAGCTGCATGCGCGTCATATTTCTGAGCTGTTCACGTAATTCATCCGGGGCAGAGATAATATTTGAATGGATAATCTGGAGAGCGACTCTGCGGGCTGATATTGCTGTTTTTCGGCAAGTTTTTAATACCCGCAGGGACTCAATCATGCCATCACGCGTTTTGGGAGTAACTGTCCTGATGCCTGAGAATGCTGCATGAGCGGCACATTCAGCATCAATTGTGTCACTTTTACCCCGTTTGCGTCGCTCCATCCGGTCTGGAGCAGTCACCTCAAGAACTTCTAACCCGGCGTTCTGAAAATAACGAAGCAAACCGGAACCATAGGTACCTGTGCACTCAACACCAATTCGCTTTAATGTCCCAAACGAGGTCATCCATGCCAGCATCTGCCGGTAACCTTGTCGTGTTGTGGAGAAATACTGAGTCCCAAGGACTTTATTGTTCTGATCTACGACAGCGGCAACGTGCAAATCTTTATGTGTATCCACGCCACCCACAACGGCAGCTTCGGTAACTTTATCAACCATGACAGAGCTCCTGTGAGGAAACAGAGTTGAATCTCCAGACAGATAACCTGGACAGGACAGTAACGAGACAAGCCGTCAGGCCCTTCTTGAGTCACGCGCATCGGTGAGGAGATGCCTCGCATGAAGGCGCTTCCGGCAACCGACGGGTCCAGGGCAGGACACAAAAGGTCGATCGCTGTGTGAGTCAGGATGCGGGAAGGTCTTCACTGCATCAGTAATCACACCAATCTGGTTAAACGGCAAACTAAGTGGTGGTAAAGACTGACATCGGCATTATTACTATCGCTGTGGAACATCACCCCGACGGGCTTACCA
>NZ_KV787824.1:0-828 GCF_001807145.1 Enterobacter sp. HMSC16D10 | reverse complement strand
GTGTGCCGTCCAAGATCATGATCCGCGCCGCCCATATCGCCCATCTGCGCCGGGAAAGCCCGTTCGATGGCGGCATCGCCGCTACCACGCCGACCATCCAGCGCACGGCGCTGCTGGCCCAGCAGCAGGCCCGCGTCGATGAACTGCGCCACGCCAAGTACGAAGGCATCTTGGAGGGCAATCCGGCGATCACTGTGCTGCACGGCTCCGCCCGCTTTAAGGACAATCGCAACCTGATCGTGCAACTCAACGACGGCGGCGAGCGCGTGGTGGCATTCGACCGCTGCCTGATCGCCACCGGCGCGAGCCCGGCCGTGCCGCCGATTCCCGGCCTGAAAGACACTCCGTACTGGACTTCCACTGAAGCGCTGGTCAGCGAGACGATTCCTAAGCGCCTGGCCGTGATTGGCTCATCAGTGGTGGCGCTGGAGCTGGCGCAGGCGTTCGCCCGACTCGGAGCGAAGGTGACGATCCTGGCTCGCAGCACGCTGTTCTTCCGCGAAGACCCAGCTATAGGCGAAGCCGTCACGGCCGCATTCCGCATGGAGGGCATCGAGGTGAGGGAACACACCCAGGCCAGCCAGGTCGCGTATATCAATGGTGAAGGGGACGGCGAATTCGTGCTCACCACGGCGCACGGCGAACTGCGCGCCGACAAGCTGCTGGTCGCCACCGGCCGCGCGCCCAACACACGCAAGCTGGCACTGGATGCGACGGGCGTCACGCTCACCCCGCAAGGCGCTATCGTCATCGACCCCGGCATGCGTACAAGCGTGGAACACATCTACGCCGCAGGCGACTGCACCGACCAGCCGCAGTTCGTCTATG
>NZ_KV787823.1:0-1204 GCF_001807145.1 Enterobacter sp. HMSC16D10 | reverse complement strand
CTAAGGAAGGTGCGAATAAGCAGGTCATTTCTTCCCAAGCTGACTCGCTGATTAAAATTTCGCGGATCTGGGCCGATTTTTTTCCCGCAAACACATCGAATTAGCCTATTTAGGCTATTTTTTCCACCATTTCTGGCGTTATTTCCGGTTTTTACTGAGATCTCTCCCACTGACGTATCATTTGGTCCACCCGAAACAGGTTGGCCAGGGTGAATAACATCGCCAGTTGGTTATCGTTTTTCAGCAGCCCCTTGTATCTGGCTTTCACGAAGCCGAACTGCCGCTTGATGATGCGAAACGGGTGCTCCACCCTGGCACGGATGCTGGCTTTCATGTATTCGATGTTGATGGCCGTTTTGTTCTTGCGCGGATGCTGCTTCAAGGTTTTTACCTTGCCGGGACGCTCGGCGATCAGCCAGTCCACATCCACCTCGGCCAGCTCCTCGCGCTGTGGCGCTCCTTGGTAGCCGGCATCGGCTGAGACAAATTGCTCCTCTCCATGAAGCAGATTACCCAGCTGATTGAGGTCATGCTCGTTGGCCGCGGTGGTGACTAGGCTGTGGGTCAGGCCACTCTTGGCATCGACACCAATGTGGGCCTTCATGCCAAAGTGCCACTGATTGCCTTTCTTGGTCTGATGCATCTCCGGATCGCGTTGATGCTCTTTGTTCTTGGTAGAGCTGGGTGCCTCAATGATGGTGGCATCCACCAAAGTGCCTTGGGTCATCATGACGCCTGCTTCGGCCAGCCAGCGATTGATGGTCTTGAACAATTGACGGGCCAGTTGATGCTGCTCGAGCAGGTGGCGGAAATTCATGATGGTGGTGCGATCCGGCAGGGCGCTATCCAGGGATAATCGGGCAAACAGGCGCATGGAGGCGATTTCGTACAGGGCATCTTCCATGGCACCGTCGCTCAGGTTGTACCAATGCTGCATGCAGTGAATACGCAGCATGGTCTCCAGCGGATAGGGCCGTCGGCCATTGCCCGCCTTGGGATAAAACGGCTCGATGACAGCGGTCATATTCTGCCATGGCAGAATCTGCTCCATGCGGGAGAGGAAAATCTCTTTTCGGGTCTGACGGCGCTTAGTGCTGAATTCACTATCGGCGAAGGTGAGTTGATGGCTCATGATGTCCCTCTGGGATGCGCTCCGGATGAATATGATGATCTCATATCAGGAACTTGTTCGCACCTTCCCTAA
>NZ_KV787822.1:38240-78345 GCF_001807145.1 Enterobacter sp. HMSC16D10 | reverse complement strand
TTTGTAGGCCGGGTAAGCGCAGCGCCACCCGGCGTGGTTATTCGCGATGAACTATCACCAGTACTACCCTGTCGACATCGTCAACGGCCCCGGCACCCGCTGCACCCTGTTTGTTTCAGGCTGCGTCCACGAATGCCCCGGCTGCTACAACAAAAGCACCTGGCGACTCAATTCCGGCATGCCGTTCACCGCGGAGATGGAAGATAAAATCATCAACGACCTGAACGACACGCGCATCAAACGCCAGGGGATCTCGCTCTCCGGCGGCGATCCCCTGCACCCGCAAAACGTGCCGGATATGTTGAAGCTGGTGAAGCGCATTCGCGCAGAGTGTCCGGGAAAAGATATCTGGGTCTGGACGGGCTACAAGCTGGATGAACTGAATGCGCAGCAAATGGAAGTCGTGGATCTGATTAACGTGCTGGTCGACGGCAAGTTCGTGCAGGATTTAAAAGACCCGGCGCTCATCTGGCGCGGCAGCAGCAACCAGGTTGTGCATCATTTGCGTTGATCAAAGGCGGATATTATCCATCCGCCCTTATCTCAAAAACGACTCAAACTCTCCATTGCCACCGCCTTAAACCCGGCGAAATCCCCGCAGCTACAGAGCCGTGACATTGCCCGCTCGCGCAGGAAAGTGACGAAGATATCGTAAATCGCCATCGCCTCTTCGTACTCGCTTTTGCTGATGGCGAGCAGGAAGATAACGTGCGCGGTTTCGTCGCCCCACTGCACGCCGTGCGGGGCGAGCACGGTGTAGACCACCGTTTTCTGCGCCAGCAGGCCGAGGGAGTGCGGCAGCGCGATGCCGTCGCCGAGCATGGTGCTGACGATAGCTTCACGTTCAACAACCGAATCCAGAAACTCCGCACCGACAAAGCCCTCTGCTTCAAGCTGTTCACACAGCTCGCGGAAGAGCGTCTGCTGATCGATCGGCTTGTCGATAATGCGGAAATGGGCCGCGTCGAAGTATTTATCCAGCATCCACGGGCGGGTGCGGTCCACCAGCACCAGTTTGCCAATCTGCTCTAACTGGTAGTCGGTCGGGAACGGGGCGATCATCACCACCGGTTTCGACTTTTCGCTGACGCGGGCGGTCGCGATCACAAAGTCTTCGCTAATGGTTTCTGCCAGCTCGTACTCGCGCAGGGTGAGCGTGCGCGTCACCTCAATCTGCGGGTATTTACGCTGCAGTACCGCCTCAATCATGCGCACCATGGCATTACCGGCGTCGCATACCAGCAGCACGCGCGGCTGGCGCTGGTAGCCGATGTTGTAGTGGCGCTCAAGCCCGACGCCAATATGCAGCACCAGGAAGCCAATCTCGTTTTCGCTGATCACATACGGCGTGTATTTGCCCCAGCTCGACACCGCGGCCAGCGTCATGTCCCACGCCATCGGGTAGTGCTGCTTGATGTTATCCAGCAGCGGATTGGGGATCATGATTTGATACCGCACGCGGGTGATCATGGTTTTGATGTGCGTGAGCAGGTCCGCGTGCAGCTGCGCGTCGCTGAGCAGGTTGTAGTTATAGTGAGTGTTGATATAGCGCAGGATGTAGTTGACCAGCGCCTCGTCGTCGTCAGCGTTAATGGCGCTGGGCGCGATCTCCTGAATCTGCCGCGCCGCAATGTGCACGCACAGCCAGCTCTCCTCCGACGGCGAAAGCGCCTTGCCCGCCAGCTGCTGGATGGTGACCGCGATATCCTTCGCCGCCTCGCGCACGTTCTCTTCCACGTCTTCGGCATGGAATTCCGGCAGCGGGTAACCTTCGCTGATGCGACGTACCGACACCGCGCAGTACAGGCGCAGGAACAGCTCGCCTTCATCGGTCAGGCGAATGTGGTGACGGGTCAAGGCGTCGTGCAGCACCGGCACCATCTGCTCCGCCACGCCCGCATTGAGCGCCACGTCGGTTACCAGCGGGTTCAGGCTGTCCTGCTGCGCCAGCTCCCAGAGCAGATCGGTCAGGCAGGCGCGGGTCGACATCTCGCTGCCAAACAGCTTCATGCCGTGGCGCGGACGGGTTTCCAGCGTCAGGTTGTAGCGATGAAACCACTCGCGCACCTCCGCCATATCGCTTTGCAGCGTGGCGCGGCTGACGAACCATTCGTCCGCCAGATCCTCCAGCTTAAGCGAAAACGCCGAGGTCAGAAAACGCACCACCAGATAATGCACGCGCTCCGGCCCGGTCCGCGGGATACGCAGCGCGCGCGGGTGGGATGCCTGAAGCTGCTGATAGCGCTCGGCATCCTCAATTTTGAGCTGGTAGCCGTTGCCCCGGCTCAGGATGAACTGCGCGCCGTGGCTGGCCAGCAGCGCGTTCAGGGCGGTGATGTCCGCACGGACGGTTCGCGTGGAGACCGACAGCCGCTGCGCCAGCTCGTCCTGCGGCAGCGTCTCGTTTTGCAACAGGTCGAAAAGTTGCGCCAAACGTTGGTTCGGAAATCGCACGTCGTTGTCCTCTTACGGCTTAAGGTGAAATGACCATCTGGGATGGGCTGCCGACCGGGGTATAGTCTGGCTCAAAGCTCAATTTCCCGTCCTGCGCCACGCGGAAGCGGGTAATGTTGTCGCTGCGCTGGTTCATGACGTACAGCCAGCGCCCCTGTTTATCGAGCGTCAGGGTGCGCGGGTAGTCACCGCGCGTCCACACATCGTCCCGATGCGTCAGCGTGCCCTCCGCCGTTACGGTAAAGTGCCCGATGCTGTTATGCAAACGGTTAGCCACATACAGCTGCTTACCGTCGGCGCTTAATGCGAGCCCGGCAGCAAAGCTGGTGCCTTTGTAACCTTCCGGCAGGGCAGAAACCGTTTTACCCTCTTTCAGGGTGCCGTTGGTATTCACGGTATACCGGGTGAGCGTAGACGCCTCTTCGTTAATCAGCCACAGGGCATCGCCCTTCGGCGTAAAGACAAAGTGGCGCGGCCCGGCGCCTTTCGAGGAGGCGCTGATAAACGGCGGATCGTTCGGCGTCAGCTTTCCTGTCCGATCGTCAAAGCGGTATTGGTAGATGCGATCCAGCCCAAGATCGGTGGAAAAAACGTATTTCCCGCTCGGATCGGCGGCGATCATGTGCGCATGGGGGCCGTTATGATCGCTGATCGCGAAACTGCCCTCGACGGCAGCTGCCGGCTTCGCCGCGCCCGGTTCGCCTTGATCCTGATGAGTGTCCGTGGCGTCACCCAGGCTGCCGTCTGCGTTAACGGGCAGCACCGCGACGGTTCCGCTGACATAGTTCGCCACCAGCAGATGCTGGCCGTTCGGCGTCAGGCAGAGATACACCGGCCCGGCACCGCCGGAGGCCACCTGACTGAGCTCGCTCAGCTCACCGTTATCGCCGACGCGCAGCGCCTGCACCACGCCCTGCTCCACTTCGCTTGCCAGATACAGCGTTTTGCCATCCTGTGAAAGGGTCAACTGCGCCGCATTCGGCAGTTTGCTTACCCGCGTTTTATCGTTCAGCGCGCCGGTTTGCGGGTTAACAGTAAAACGGTACAGCCCTTCACCGTTCGGATTATAGGTACCCACCCAGGCGTATTGCGTCTGGGCGACAGCGGCGGTGGCGAACATTGAGAGTGAAGCGACAAGCAAGGTACGGGTGTGCATGGTGGCTCCTGTATAGGTGTGAGTTCTACTTCACCAGCTTCTTCGTCATCGCCAGCAGGGTACGCACATCTTCCGGACGCGTATCACCGCTGGCTTTGTCGATAATCGAGCTGTAGATATGCGGGATGATTTTGCTCACGCCCGCGTCGAGGGCGATCTGCAGGATCTCCTCATAGTTTTCCAGATCGATACCTCCTGTCGGCTCCAGCCAGAAGTCGTGACGGGCGCAGGCTTCCGCCACCGCTTTGTACTCGTCACGGCACTTCAGGCCGCCCATCGGGAAGTATTTGATAGAGCTGCCGCCGAAATCTTTCAGCAGAGCAATCGCCGTTTCCACCGGCACAATGCCGTCCGGTGCCGCGCTGCTCAACGGGCCGGTGGAGATTTTCACCATCCCGACGGTACCGGTCGGAGAGACCAGACCGTTGACCACGGAGTCGTTCTGCCCCAGCAGCGCGCGGCTGGTGGCCACGCCGGTAAAGACCTGGTTAACGTGCTGCGGCTGCACCTGGCGGGAGATCTCGCTCACCATCGCCGACTGGTTCGGATCGCCCGCGCCCAGGCCAACGGAGAGCGCGTTATCAATCAGCTTCGCGTACTCACGCATCTCCGCGACCGCGCTCGCCACGTCCGGGTAATTTTTGGAGAGCACGCCCACCAGCACGTGGCCTTCCGCCGCCTCGTAGATGGCGCTGGCGTTGGCCTTTGAGCCAGCCAGCACGTTCAGGCAGACGCGGTCACGGTAAAAATTGGGGGTCAGTTTCATGCGTTTTTCTCCTGTCCTAATACTTCACTCATGCGGCGGTACACAATGTTCAGCTGGTCAGCATTCACGCTGCGCACGTCCGCTTCGATAATCCCTTCGTTGGCCTTGTAGCCACGGAAGTAAATGGCGTACTCGCCCTGCTTGAGCTTCGCCACCAGGTCCCCCGTGCCGAGGCCGGTGGTGGCTTCGTCAAACTTAATCTCGGTGCGGGCGATGTCGCGTCCGGCGCTGTCCCAGACCACGCGCGCGGTCACACCGTTCAGGGTGTTGAGCGCCTCGATAAACGGCGTCATTTTCGCCACCATCTCGGCACCGCTCTCTTTGGTGGCCGTCAGATAGTGTTCGATGGCGCAGGTCAGGCCAAGAATGCCCTCTTTACCCACCTTCATGGCGCGGCCAATCCCCGCCGTCTGGCGCTTCACCCACTCAACGTACTGGGTCTTGCCGATCACCAGCCCGCTGGTGGGGCCTTCGATCGCCTTTGCACCGCTGTAGATCACCAGGTCCGCGCCGGCGCGGTAGTACGCGTGCAGATCTTCTTCCGCCGCGGCATCGACGATGAGCGGCAAGTCGTGTTTACGTGCGACAACCGCCGCCTGCTCGACGCTGAGCATGCTTTTCTGCACGCAGTGGTGAGATTTGATGTACATGATCGCCGCCGTGCGCGGGGTAATCGCCGCCGCCAGCTGATCGGCGGAACATTCGTTGGCGTAGCCCGCTTCCACCAGCCTGCCGCCACCCAGCGCCACCATGGTGCCCACCGGCGCGCCAAAATTCACGTTGTGGCCTTTCGGCAGGACGATCTCGTTGTTCTCAATCGGGGTCACGTGCAGGTTTTCCAGCAGCCAGTCGCTGTCTTTCACCAGCACCGCGGCCACGGACTGGGCAATGCCCGCCGACGCGCAGGAGACCACCGTCGCCCCTTCCACTTCCAGCAGCTTCGCGATGTATTCCCCGGTTTTATTGACCAGATCCTTCATCTCGAAATAGTGATTCATGCCGTCCATCGCCGCCTGTACCACCTCCGGACGCGGCGTGGAGACGCCCAGCGCCGTCATGCGGCCAGAGGTGTTGATAACCTGCTTTAAGTTGTACTTCTCATAAATCGAAGGCATGTTCCGTGCTCCCTTGTTCGGTCATGTAGCCCTTGCCTGCGCGGATCGCAGCAAGCGGCACCAGAATGTGTTCAGCCTGCAGGCTGTCGTTTTCGGCATCCGTCAGCACCGTCGGCTGGCGTTTAATCGTGAACAGCGTCAGGTCGGCATCGAGACCCGGCTGAATGCGGCCTTTACGCGTCAGGCGCAGGCCATCGGCGGCGTTCGCCGTGACGCAGTCAATCACCTGCGGCAATGACATGCCGATGGCGAGGAATTTCGACATCACGCTTGCCAGCGAGCCGACCGGGCCGTTGATGCGGTTGCGGCAGTAGATGTCCGAGCTGATGGTGTGCGGCAGAATGCCCATCGCGATGGCGCGTTTCGCCACCTCAAAGCTGAAGCTCGCCGTGCCGTGGCCGACGTCCAGACGCACGCCGCGCTTCAGCGCAGACGTAATGGAGGCACGCAGCTCGCCGGAGGGCGTCAGAATGCGGTTAGGCTTGCCGTTGTAGCAGTGGGTGATGATGTCGCCAGAGCTCAGCAGCTCGGCAATTTCGTCGAGGTTCGGCGGGTTGTTGCCAATGTGCACCATCAGCGGCAGGTCGCCGTTCTCTTTCTGAATGGCTTTGGCGCGCGCCAGCGGCGTGATGCCGTTGTCACCGACCACGCTGCTGCTCATGCGCGCCTTCAGGCCGACGATAAAATCAGGGTGGCGTTTCACCGCCTCTTTCACCGCGTCGGCGTCAATATTGGCCATGTTGGCCAGCTCGTTCTGGGTAATCAGCCCCACGCGGGAGATGTTCAGCAGGGCAAAGACCTCGGTGGAGGCCTTGCGGGTAATCGCGTAGAAATCGTCCACGTCGTCGGCCCCGGTGCTGCCCGCGTCCACCACGGTGGTCACGCCGGTGGCAATGCCGACGCTGTCCGGCTCGTCGTGGTAAATCGGGGAGTTCGGGTAGCAGTGTACGTGGGAGTCAATCCAGCCTGCGCTGACGAACACGTCGCCGTTAAGCTCCACCGTCTTGCGGGCGGGAGCGTCTATGTCGCCCGTCGCGGCGATCTTCCCGTCCTGAATGGCGATATCGGTCAGGGTATCGTCGGCGAGGCGCGCACGGCGCAGGAGTAAATCAAACATGAGGATCTCCTGAAAAGTCGGGCGCCGGAGCGCCCGCGGGTATTAAAGGGCAACCGGGAACAGCCAGCCCAGAATCATTGCGCCGAGGATAGCGCCACCGGTAATGGGCTTCTGCCAGATGTAGAACAGCAGCGCGCCCAGCAGAGAACCCACGCCAATCGGAATGGAGGCGGTCATGGCGCTGAGGATAATCAACGGTCCGAGGAAACGACCGGAAGCGTTGCCCGCGCCCATCATCACGTCTGCGCCGTAGGTGGAGTTGCTCTGGTTGATGGTGAACTTACGCGCCAGGATGATGACGTAGCCAATCGCCAGGCCAATCACCAGGCCGGTGATCAGCGCGGCAATGAAGTTGGTCACCGGGAACATGATCCCCGCGCCCAGCAGCAGCGCCGGAACCCCGAGGCCCACGCCGGTCTGGATCGCCCCGCCGATGTCGAGAATACCGACCAGCGAGCCTTCGATAATACGGGCGAACAGGAAGCTCGCGCCGAACGCCGCCACCGCGCCGTAAACGCCGGTGTCAATTCCCGCTTTCAGCATCGCCACGAAGGCCACTTCGTTAAACGCGCCGATGCCGTAGAGGTAGTACATGTGCGTCCCGGCAAACACGCCGGAGGAGAGCAGGCCAACGAAGATCGGGAACGACCAGTCGGCATACCAAAAACCTTTATTCTGTTCCATGTCGAGGCTCCTGTTATTTACCGCTGAGCGAGTTGTGGATCATGTCGAGCCAGTTCGGCACGGTCAGATGGAAGGATTCGATCATCTTCATGTCGAAGCCGCGGAAGAAGCCGCTCAGCACGAAGAGCAGCACGATCGCCGCCATCATCACTTTGGTGACGTGGTTCCAGCCGCTCTCTTCCACGCCTTTACCGATCAGGATCCCCAGCACCAGGCCCGGTACGGCGTTGCCCATAATCAGCTGCGCCGCGCCGCCAAAGATGGTGGCCCAGAAGCCCGATTTTTTACCCGCGTCGATGGCCGCCAGCTAGAAGATCACCGGCATCACGGTGTTGACCAGCAGGTTCGCGGCAGGCACCAGCACCTTCACGGCGGTGACCTGAAGCGCAGCGGGCACGGAGGAGGCGGTCAGGTTAAGGAAGGTCACGACGATCATGCCGATCACGCCGCAGGCAATCGCCATTTTACGCGGATCGTGCAGCGTTTCGCCGACGTTACGGTTTTTGATCATCAGTGCGGCAGCACCCCAGTTCGGGATGATGCGGTGGTCAACGTCCTGTGTGAAAGCCCCTGCGGCCACGGAAGAGGCCCAGGCGTTAAAGAAGAAGCCTAACCCAAAGGAGAAGTGGGACGCCGGATCCCCTTCGCAGGAGTTCAGTTCCCCCAACGTACGAAACGCGCCCATACCCTGAGTGGTAGGCGCATGAAACATGCGTGCAGCCCCGGCCCCGACACCGACGCCTACCAGGCCGCCGATGATGAGCGATTTTATTAATATAATTAAGAACATCAGTCTGCCCTTTTATGAATAATCAGCGTTGCGTGACGAAATCCACCCGGTCGAGATTGATGGCTGTCACGTTGACGGTCACATCCAGCTCCACGCTGAAGGTGCGTCTTTCCCGGCGCAGAAAGAAGAACAGAAACGCTTCTTTTCGCACCGCTTCTTGCGCCTGAACGACCTGCACATCCTGTGGCTCAATACGCAGTAAGATATGCGGTGAGGCTTTCATCACCGCGGCCTGAACGTGGTTGAGCGCGTCGGCAAAGGCGCGCGCTTTGGCGTCGCCCTTCCCCTTCACTCTCACCGTGGTTGTGAACTGTTTTTTCATGCTTATGCGCCGTATTTTTTCTGCCACGCCTGTACCAGACGCTCGCCCAGCTCTTCTTTATCCATAAAGCCAAAGCCCAGCACGTTGCAGCCTTCGTTGATGGCGGTGACGCCTTCATCCACGGAACGCATACCGTATTTGGCTTTGTAGCCATATTTGGTCTGGGCGGTGATGGCACCCGCGCCGCCGCTGCCGCAGAAGGAGATGCCGAAAGTCGCGTTTTCCGCTTTCATTACGTCGCCGAGCTTCATGTCTGCCGCCATGCCCGGTACGACAACCGCGCGTCCACCTGCTTTTTCCACACCGGCCGCCACTTTCTGACCTTTACCCAGGCGATCGCCAATCACGACTGTAATCTGTTCCATGTGTTGCTCCTTAAAGGTTGTCTTTCGCGACTTCAAAGTGAACGGAGAGCAGCCAGGCCTCTTCATCTGGAAGGTTGCCAAACTGCGCCACCACTTCACGGGCAAGCCGCATTGAATCCGGTGAAATTTCGTCAAACAGCTCTGCTTCAACCTCCGGCAGCGGCTCGCCGGTCACGGACCGGTGCGCCATGGCGCGCACGTGGGAAGTAAGCATCTGCTCCTGTACCGCATTGGGGATGATGTTGTTCCGGGCCAGCAGGGCATAAACCTGCTGCAGCATGGTGTTCGCGAGCTGTTCTGTTTGCTCTGCCTGTTCCCCAACGTCGTTCATTACCGCTCCGTTAATCACTGGTCTTACCCCGTTAATGGCTCTGGATTAAAACTAACGGTGGGAGGGAAGGGTTTGTAGCGAGTTGTTTTCCACTTCGAAGTGGAAAGGCGAGCCGCAGCAGTGATCTGTGCCACATAAATACGGTGAATCTGGATTAATCACGGCATTTGCGTGATGAATATCACGTATTCCAGCGGCAAAACGCGCGCCGGGGAAGCGAAAACGTTCAGGCGTGGTGACGCAAAAATGTGATGGCGATAGGGTTTACTTATTACCGCGCAAAAAAACGGGGGCCATTGGCCCCCGCTGATTATTTGTCAGATGCGCGATCGGTTAACGGTATTTCTTGTGATACGTATTACGGGTCGTCACAAACTGCTCGGCCGCCGCCTGGGCTTCCTTCACTTTGCCTTCGTTAGCGAGCTTCAGCGCACCGTCGATCTGGCCGACCAGCACGTCAAAGCCGTGGCGGTAGTCTTTCATCTCTGCGCTGTCTGCCGCTTTGCTTTCCAGCTTTGGAGGCGTCGCTTTTTGTGCGTCCAGCGCCGCTTCACGCATTTTGGTCAGCGCGTCTTTCATTTCCGCCGCATTGTCGGTTTTCTGCACCACCTTCAGGTTTTGCCCGAGGATGCCCATGTCGTCTTCAAGATCGGCAGCAAACGCAGAAGAGCCAAGAACCAGCGTTGAAGCCGCGACGATCGCTAACAGATGTTTACGCATTGCTCACTTCCTTTTTTATTATTAACAAAACGCTATCTCTATTGTCCGGCGATTTTCATTTCCGGGAGTAATACAGAACCACACTGTATATTGCTGCGTGTTTCAATATCGTTACCGACCGTAACGATATTGCGCCACATGTCCTTCAGGTTGCCAGCGATGGTAATTTCGCTCACCGGATACTGGATTTCGCCGTTTTCAACCCAGAAGCCCGCCGCGCCGCGAGAGTAATCGCCGGTGATGCCGCTGACGCCCTGACCCATCAGCTCGGTCACCACCAGACCGGTGCCCATCTCTTTCAGCATCTGCTCAAAGTTGAGGCCCTGCCCGGCAATGCGCCAGTTGTGAATGCCGCCCGCGTGCCCGGTGCTTTTCAGCCCCAGCTTGCGCGCGGAGTAGTTGGTCAGAAGCCACTGGGTCAGAATGCCGTCTTTCACGATGTCACGACGCTCCGTGCGCACGCCTTCGCTGTCGAACGGCGTGGAGGCCAGGCCTTTCAGCAGGTGCGGATGCTCTTCGATGGTGAGCCATTCCGGCAGGATCTGCTTGCCCAGCGAGTCGAGCAGGAAGGTCGATTTACGGTAAACGGAGCCGCCCGCGATAGCGCCCACCAGATGGCCAAACAGGCCGGTCGCCACTTCGTTGGCAAAAATCACCGGCGCTTTCATGGTGGAGAGCTTGCGCGGCGACAGGCGAGACAGCGTGCGTTCGGCGCACTCTTTACCCACCCACTCCGGAGACTGCAAATCCCCCAGCGCGCGGCCAATGGTATAGGCGTAGTCGCGCTCCATGTCACCGTTCTCTTCGGCGATGACGCAGCTGGAGAGCGAGTGGCGGGTAGAACAGTAGCCCTGCAGCATGCCGTGGCTGTTGCCGAAGACTTTGATGCCGTAGTGGCTGTTAAAGCTGCCGCCTTCGGTATTGGTGATGCGCTTGTCGGCCTTCAGGGACGCCTGCTCGGCGCGGGCAGCCAGCTCAATCGCTTCGTCCGGCGTCACTTCCGCCGGATGGAACAGGTCGAGATCCGGCGCGTCAAACGCCAGCAGATCTTTATCCGCCACGCCGGCGTAAGGATCCGGTGAGGTATAACGGGCGATATCCAGCGCGGCCTGCACCGTACGGGCGATGGCATCCGGACTGAGATCGGTGGATGACGCACTGCCTTTGCGATTCTGGTGATATACCGTGATACCCAGCGCGCCGTCGCTGTTGAATTCAACATTCTCCACTTCGCCATAGCGGGTGCTCACGCTAATGCCGGTGGTTTTGCTGACCGCCACTTCGGCGCCATCTGATTTTTCTGAAGCAAGCATCAGCGCGGTGGAGACGGCTTCTTCCAGAATCTTACGCTGCGCTTCAACTTGTGAGGTTACTTTCATCGCAAATGCCATACTGTAAGAGAGAGTTAACTGAAGTCTAACAGAGAACCGTTTTTCAGTGCGCGTCTTAACTGGTAACATTAGCCTCTTTTTTTAAGGAGCCTGACATGACTAAGCAGCCCGAAGACTGGCTCGACGACGTTCCCGGTGATGACATCGAAGACGAAGATGATGAGATCATCTGGGTCAGTAAAAGTGAAATTAAACGTGACGCCGAAGAGTTAAAACAGCTTGGCGCGGAAATGGTAGAACTGGGTAAAAACGCGCTGGATAAGATCCCGCTCGACCAGGATCTGCGCGATGCCATTGAACTGGCACAGAAAATCAAAAAAGAAGGCCGTCGTCGCCAGCTTCAGCTTATCGGGAAAATGCTGCGTCAGCGCGATGTTGATCCGATCCGCCAGGCGCTGGACAAGCTGAAAAACCGCCACAACCAGCAGGTTGCGCTGTTCCACAAGCTGGAGCAGATCCGCGATCGTCTGATTGAACAGGGTGATGACGCCGTACCGGAAGTGCTGAATCTGTGGCCGGATGCCGACCGCCAGCAGCTGCGTTCCTTGATCCGCAACGCGAAGAAAGAGAAAGAAGGGAATAAGCCGCCGAAGTCTGCGCGCCTGATTTTCCAGTATCTGCGCGAGCTGTCTGAGAACGAAGAGTAATCCGTTCCCCTCACCCCGAAGGGGCGAGGGGGAAAAGAACGTAGGCCCGGTAAGCGCTAGCGCCACCGGGCTTTTTTTTACGCCTCGGCGGCCGCTTCCGCTTTCTTCGCCAGCCCGTCCAGCAGCTTCTGATGGATCCCACCAAAACCGCCGTTGCTCATCACCAGAATATGGTCGCCGGGCTGAGCGGCTTTCACCACCATATCCGCGAGCGCATCCACATCTGCACTCCAGTGCGCAGGCTGGATGCAGGCATCGGCCACTTCCGCCACCTGCCACGGTATATGCTGCGGCTGCAGCAGGAAGACTTCGTCGGCGCGTCCTAAGGACGGCGCGAGATCGTCTTTGCAGATGCCCATCTTCATGGTGTTCGAGCGCGGTTCCAGCACCGCCAGAATGCGCGCGGTACCGCCGACTTTGCCACGCAGGGCGGCAAGCGTGGCCAGAATGGCCGTTGGGTGGTGCGCGAAATCGTCATACACGGTGACGCCGTGGGCTTCACCGCGCAGCTCCAGACGGCGGCGGGCATTGATAAACGAGCCCAGCGCATTCGCTGCATCCGCAGGCTGAACGCCCACGTGACGCGCTGCCGCAATCGCCATCAGGCCGTTGTGCATGTTGTGTTCGCCCACCAGGCCCCACTTCACTTCGCCCACTTTTTCGCCGTCGAGCAGCACTTCCCACTCCGAGGCATCGGCGTTGAGTTTCTTCGCCTGCCAGTGGCCCTGCTCGCCCACCAGCTCCTGCTCGCTCCAGCAGCCCATTGCCAGGGTCTGCTTCAGGTTGATGTCGTTTTCCGGCAGGATGATGCGGCCCTGGCCCGGCACGATGCGCACCAGGTGGTGGAACTGTTTCTGTATGGCTTTCAGGTCGTCAAAAATATCCGCGTGGTCAAACTCAAGGTTGTTGAGGATCAGCGTGCGCGGGCAGTAGTGCACAAACTTGGAGCGCTTGTCGAAGAACGCGCAGTCATACTCGTCGGCTTCGATCACAAAGAACGGGCTGTCTCCCAGACGCGCAGAGACGTCGAAATTACCCGGTACGCCGCCGATGACGAAGCCCGGCTTATAGCCGCAGGCTTCGAGGATCCAGGTCGCCATGCCCGCGGTGGTCGTTTTGCCGTGGGTACCGGCAACGGCAACCACCCAGCGGTCGCGCAGGACGAAGTCATGCAGCCACTGCGGGCCGGACATGAACGGAATATTGCGTTCCAGTACCGCCTCAACGCACGGATTGCCGCGGGTCATGGCGTTGCCAATAATCACCAGGTCCGGCTCGGGATCCAGCTGGCTGGCATCGTAGCCCTGAATCAAAGAGATGCCCTGTTTCTCCAGAAGTGTGCTCATTGGCGGATACACATTGGCGTCCGAACCTGTCACCTCATGGCCCAGCGAGCGCGCCAGCATTGCCAGTCCGCCCATGAAAGTGCCACAAATCCCCAATATATGAATGCGCATACGTCACTATCCTTCTTTAATGTGGCGCACATTTTACTCACATTTTAGCGGCTGTGAAACGCATTTCAGGTAAATCCGTATGTTGCTGGCGCGATTCACCTCTGCGCTACTATTTGAATATTTGTTAAGATTGTTGGGCTTTAGTCGTTTTAGTGAACATACAATCGCTCTACTCACAAAGATGCAGGGAAAGTGTTATGAAAACGTTAGGTGAATTTATTGTCGAAAAGCAGCACGAGTTCTCTCATGCTACCGGTGAACTCACTGCTTTGCTGTCGGCAATAAAGCTGGGCGCTAAGATCATCCACCGTGATATCAACAAGGCCGGTCTGGTCGATATCCTGGGTGCCAGCGGTGCCGAGAACGTTCAGGGCGAGGTTCAACAGAAACTCGATCTGTTCGCAAATGAAAAACTGAAAGCTGCACTGCGCGCGCGCGACATCGTTGCGGGTATCGCCTCCGAAGAAGAAGATGAAATTGTTGTTTTCGAAGGGTGTGAACACGCGAAATACGTTGTTCTGATGGATCCGCTCGACGGCTCCTCCAACATCGACGTTAACGTTTCTGTCGGTACCATTTTCTCCATCTACCGCCGCGTCACGCCTGTTGGCACGCCGGTGACCGAAGAAGATTTCCTGCAGCCGGGCATTAATCAGGTTGCTGCCGGTTACGTCGTCTATGGCTCCTCCACCATGCTGGTCTACACCACCGGTTGCGGCGTACATGCCTTTACGTACGATCCTTCCCTGGGCGTTTTCTGTCTGAGCCAGGAACGCATGCGCTTCCCGGAGAAGGGCAATACCTACTCCATTAACGAAGGTAACTACATCCGCTTCCCGAACGGCGTGAAGAAGTACATCAAATTCTGCCAGGAAGAAGATAAAGCGACGCAGCGCCCGTACACGTCCCGCTATATTGGCTCTCTGGTCGCGGATTTCCACCGTAACCTGCTGAAAGGCGGCATTTACCTCTACCCAAGCACCGCCAGCCACCCGGACGGGAAACTGCGTCTGCTGTACGAATGCAACCCGATGGCGTTCCTGGCCGAACAGGCGGGCGGTAAGGCGAGCGACGGTAAAGAGCGTATTCTGGAGATCGTGCCGGAAAGCCTTCACCAGCGCCGTTCGTTCTTCGTCGGCAACAACCACATGGTTGAAGACGTTGAACGCTTTATCCGCGAGTACCCGGACGCGTAATCCCTCTCTTCAGGGGAGCCGATCCGGCTCCCCTGTTCATTTATATATTTTACCGTATAAGTGTTTATAAAAAACACGCTTTAATATTCGCCATTGCTCCTGCATTATTTCCATAACAGTTTGACAGATATTTCGTGGAGCAGAAACGCAATGAAAAATTATTCCCGTGCTAATACCGGCATTGATTTAAATCTTATCCCTGTATTTATTGAAATCGTCCGCTGCGGCAGCATGGCAAAGGCCTCTTTGCGTCTGGAGATGTCACGCCCTGCGGTGAGTCTGGCATTAAAGCGTTTTAATCAACTCTTTGATGAGCCGTTATTTCTCCGCAAAGGCTTATATCTTGAACCGACGGAAAAAGCATTAGCCTTAACCAGCTCGCTGGAAATATTAATGGGCGAAATTCACGATAATATCGGGGCGCTTAATTCCGGAAGGAATAAAACCCCGGCACAGAACGTACCGGGGCTGGGTAATATTATGCCGCGTTCTGAGTCGTCACTTTGAATGATGACATAGCTTCCATCAGCTGACGCGACTGCTCCTCAAGGGAGCGGGTCGCGGCGGAGGATTGCTGCACCAGCGCCGCATTCTGCTGCGCGGTTTCATCCATCTGGTTTACCGCAATATTCACCTGCTCAATGCCGCGACTCTGCTCCTGAGACGCGGTCGCAATCTCACGCATCAGTTTGGTCATGCGCAGCACTTCTGTTGCGATCTCATCCATCGTTTCGCCCGCCTGCTGGGCCAGCTCGCTGCCTTCGTTAACGTGGGTTTGCGAATCACTGATAAGAGAACGAATTTCCTTCGCCGCGTCGGCGCTGCGGCTGGCCAGGTTTCGTACCTCGCCCGCGACGACGGCAAACCCGCGCCCCTGCTCGCCCGCGCGCGCCGCCTCTACGGAGGCGTTAAGCGCCAGGATATTGGTCTGGAAGGCAATGCCGTCGATCACGCTCAGGATGTCGGCGATGCGCGCCGAGCTGCCGGAGATATCGCGCATTTTTTCAATCACGTAGCAGACCATTTCGCTGCCGTGATCGGCCGTGTCGGACACTGACTTCGCCAGCTGGTGCGCCTGCTCGGCGTTATCGGCGTTGAGCTTCACCGTGGCGGTGATCTGTTCCATGCTGGCCGCCGTCTGCTCCAGCGACGTGGCGGTGGATTCCGTTCGCTCGGCGAGATCCCGGTTCCCCAGCGTCAGCTCGCGGCTGCCGGTGTCAATCTGCGCGCTGGCATCGCGTACCCGCAGAACCGAGTTCATCAGCGACTGACGCATCTCCTCAATGACCGCGTTAAGGCGGTTAAACTCCTGGCCCGCGGGCGCGGCCAGCGTATGGGTTAAATCGCCCGCCGCCACGTTCTCCAGCTGAGCAATCGACGCCGAGAGCGGCTTGAGCAGCATATGGCGCAGCGCCAGCCAGGCCAGCACGATAATGCCCGCCGTCAGCAGCGCCGCCACGATAATCAGGATCAGGACGCGGGTTTTGCTCGCCTGCACGGCACTCACTTCCGCCTGACCTCGCGCTTCGCTCCATTTCTGAAACGCCTGCATGTCGTTATCAAACGCTGACGCCAGCGGGATCAGCGTCTTCTCCAGCAGGTCGTAATACCCGTCCGCGCTCTGGTCATTGAGGGTTTTCAGCATCGGGTTGATCCCCTGCTGGTTATACGCCGCCAGGCTGGCTGCCACTTTATCGAGCAGCTGCTGCCCCTGCTCGTCAGCCACGCCGCCGTCGATCACGCCCTTCAGCGTTTTCTGGGCCAGGGCAACTTCCTGATTGATGTTTTTTACCGCGCTGGCCGCATCGTCCAGCATGCCGATTTCCATCATGCGAACGGCCTGACCCGCTTCATTGCGCGCGCGGAGGATCAGCGTATAGCCTGAATTAAGCTGCACCATCTGCTCACCCTGAAGATGATTAATGCGCTGCAGCGAAGAAGAACTCTGTGTGAGGGCATAAATGCCAATGCCGCTGACAATCAGCAGCAGAAGGGTCATAACGGCCAGTAAAGAGAGCAAGCCGGTACGAATCGATAGCGTTTTCAGCATGATATTATTTCCGGTAGCGAGATATTTCTGGGCATAAAAAAAGAGTATCGGCCGCTACCGGAAAATGTTTAGACTTTCAGCATGTTATCGCTCTGTTACCGATGTGTTCACGCGGCTAACAGGCGAGCTTTGACGGTTCTCCCAGAGCACCGTCAGGCCGCGCTGCAGGGCAATAAAAATAAACAGCAGAATGCCGATGGCGATCTTCGTCCACCAGGAGCTGAGCGTGCCGTCAAAGTTGATATAGGTCTGGATCAGCCCCTGAATCGCCACGCCGAACAGCGTCCCTAGCACCGTACCCACGCCGCCGCTGAGCAGCGTACCGCCGATGACCACAGAAGCAATCGCATCCAGCTCCACGCCAACGCCTGCAAGGGCATAGCCCGCCTGGGTATACACCGAGAAGACGATCCCCGCCAGCGTCGCCAGGCCGGTCGAGAGCATATAAATGCGGATGGTGGTGCTGCGGGTCGAGATCCCCATCAGGTTGGCCGACGTGGCGTTGCCGCCAATAGCGTAAACCTGATTGCCAAACCGGGTGCGGTGGGCGAGGAAGATGCCAATCACTACCACGCCCAGCATCAGCAGCCCCATCGCGCTCAGGCGGCCGCCGCCGGGGATTTTCCACGCCAGGCTGGAGAGCGTGTCGTACACCGGATGGTTAATGGGAATCGACTCTTCCGACACCAGGTAGCTCACCCCGCGCAGGAAGAACATCCCCGCGAGGGTAATGATAAATGCCGGAATTTTTAACGCGTCGATCAGTAGCCCCATAAAGGCGCCAAACGCGCAGCCCATCACCAGCACCAGCGGGAACGCCAGCAGCGGTGAGATGCCCCAGAAGCCGATCGCTTTCGCGAGGAACACGCCCGTAAACGCGATCACCGAGCCGACGGAGAGGTCGATCCCGCCGGAGAGGATCACAAAGGTCATCCCGACGGCGATGATGCCTAAAAAGGCGTTATCGGTCAGGATATTGCAGATCACGCGCGTCGAGGCAAACCCCGGGAACTGGGTCAGGCAGTAGAGATAGCCCAGCACAAACACGCCCAGCGTGATCATTAGCGGCAAATTACGTTTTATCATGGCCACGGATCCCCTTAATGATGCTGACAAAGCGCGGCGACTGGACGATCAGCACGCAGAGCACGACCACCGCTTTCACCACCTGGTTGAGTTCCGGCTGGAATCCCGAAAGCAGGATCCCGGTGTTCATGCCCTGAATGATCAGCGCGCCGATCGCCGAGAGCAGCAGGTTAAAGCGGCCGCCCATCAGCGACCCGCCGCCGATCACCACCGCCAGGATCGCATCCAGCTCCAGCCAGAGCCCGGCGTTGTTGGCATCGGCTCCGCGAATATCCGCCGCGACGATCACGCCGGCGATGGCGGCGCAAATACCGCTCAGCACGTAGGTCAGCATCACCATCAGCCGCGTGTTGACCCCGGCGTTGCGCGCGGCGCGAATGTTGATCCCGACGGCCTCAATGAACATGCCCAGCGCCGTTTTGCGGGTGAAAAGCCAGAACACCACGAGCGTCACCAGGGCAATCATCACCGGCGTCGGGAAGAACAGAAGGTTGCCGCTGCCGAGCCACGCCAGGCTCGGGGAGTTAAAGGTGACAATCTGGCCGGAGGTAATCAGCTGCGCGACGCCGCGCCCGGCCACCATTAAAATGAGCGTGGCGACAAAGGGCTGGATTTTCAGCACCGCCACCAGAATGCCGTTCCATAATCCGGCCAGCACGCCAGTGCCTAAGGCTGCAAGCAAGACCACCGGCAGGCTATGCCCGGCCACGGTCATGGAGGCTGCCGTGGCCCCGGCGATAGCCATCACCGCGCCGACGGAGAGATCAATCCCGCCGGTGGCGATGACCAGCGTCATCCCGATGGCCAGCAGCGCCACGGGCGCGGCGCGGTTTAAAATGTCTATCGGGCTGCCAAACAGGCGGCCATCCTGCACGATAATCTGGAAGAAATGCGGCGCGACCAGGCTATCCACCAGTAAAACCACCAGCAGCGCCGCGATTTGCGGCGTGCCGGTCGGCCAGCTGAAGCGGCGCTTTGACTCACCGGTTTGCGAAAGCGAACGGGACATCACGATTCACTCCTTATGCCGCGATGGCATTCATGATCGCCGGAACGGACAGCTTATCCAGCGGGATCTCTGCCACCTGTTTACGATCGCGCATGATGATGACGCGATCGGCATAGCCCACCAGCTCTTCCAGCTCGGACGAAATGACCAGCAGGGCCAGACCGTCTGCGCACAGGGTTTCGATAAGCCGGATAATTTCGGCGTGCGCCCCTACGTCAATGCCGCGGGTCGGTTCGTCGAGGATCAGGAACTGGGGTTTGGTCAGCAACCAGCGGGAGAGCAGCACTTTCTGCTGGTTACCACCGGAGAGGAACTCGATGGGCTGTTCCGCGCTCGGGGTGCGGATGCCGAGCTGGCGGATAAAGCGCTCAGCAATGGCGTTCTGCTCTTTGCGTGGGATCGGCCGCAGCCAGCCGCGCTGCGCCTGAAGCGCCAGAATGATATTTTCCCGCACCGAGGCGGCGGCAATAATGCCGTCCGTTTTCCTGTCTTCCGGGCAGAAACCCACACCCAGACAGGAGGCCTGATGCGGCGATCGCAGGGTTTGCGGTTTGCCCTTGATCAGCGCGCTGCCGCTGTCGGCGGGCTTGATCCCGAAGATCACCTCGGCTGTCTCGGTACGCCCCGAGCCCAGCAGGCCCGCCAGCCCGACAATTTCGCCCGGCCGCACCTCAAGGTTAAACGGCGAAATGACCCCTTTTTTGCCGTAATCGCTGAACGCGGCGACCGGCTTCTCGCTCAGCAGCGTGCGGCCCGCGCGCTGAAGGGCGTTGGTCTCCAGCTCGCGGCCCAGCATCATTTTGACCAGCTCGATCTGCGGCAGCTCGCGGGTTTCACGGCAGCCGACAAAGCTGCCGTTGCGCAGCACCGTAATGCGGTCGCTCACCTCATACACCTGATCGAGGAAGTGGGTAACGAAGATCAGGCTGACGCCCTGATCGCGCAGCTGGCGCATCAGCGTAAAGAGCATTTCCACCTCCTGGGTATCGAGGCTGGCGGTGGGTTCGTCGAGGATCAGCACCTTTGCCGAGAGATCGATCGCGCGGCAAATGGCGACGATCTGCTGCATCGCCACGGAAAAGCGGTTCAGCGGCTCGCGGACGTCGAGGGAGAAGCCGTAGGATTCCATCAGCTTTGTCGCCCGCGCCTCCATCTCTTTACGGCGCAGCAGCCCAAAGCGTCGTGGCTCACGGCCGATAAACAGGTTATCCGCCACCGACATATTCGGCAGCAGGTTCACTTCCTGGTATACCGTCCCGATCCCCAACTGCTGGGCATCGGCGGTGTTTTTTGGCGAAATGGCGTTACCTTCCAGCCAGATGGTGCCACGGTCGGCGTGATAAACGCCGGTCAGAGATTTAATCAGCGTCGATTTTCCCGCGCCGTTTTCCCCCAGCAGCGCCATGATCTCCCCGCGCCGCAGGCTGAAATCAACGTTATCCAGCGCCTTTACGCCGGGGAAGAATTTACTCAAGCCCTCTGTGCGGAGGATTTCCTGGTGTTGTTCAGTGGTCATGGTTTCCCCCTGCATCAAGCCGGATGGCGCTACGCTTATCCGGCCTACAAAAGAGCGTATCGTAGGCCGGGTAAGCGCAGCGTCACCCGGCATGTTCAGACAGGCTTAGTAGCCCATATTTTTCTTCTTCTCTAACTCTTCTTTCGCCGTGTCAGGCAGGTAGAGCGTGGATTTGGTGACCGTCACTTTCTCCGGCATCGTGCCGTCTTTCTTGAATTTCTCCAGCGCGTCGAATGCCGGGCCGGCCATGTTTGGCGTCAGCTCCACGCTGGCGTTGGCTTCGCCGTCGATCATCGCTTTGTAGATATCAGGCACGCCGTCGATAGAGCCGGTGAGGATATCCTTGCCCGGCTTCAGGCCCGCTTCTTTAATTGCCTGAATCGCGCCGATCGCCATGTCATCGTTGTGGGCGTAAACCATGCAGATGTTCTTGCCGTTGTTTTCAGCCTTAATGAAGCTCTCCATCACCTCTTTACCTTTACTGCGGGTAAAGTCGCCGGACTGAGAGCGGATAATCTTGATGTTTGGCGCTTTCGCGATGGCTTCAGCAAAGCCTTTTTTACGGTCGATGGCCACGCTCGCCCCGACGGTGCCCTGCAGTTCAACAACGTTACACGGCTTGCCGTCGACCTGTTTTATCAGCCAGTCGCCAATTAACTGCCCTTCCAGCACGTTGTTGGCCGTCACGGTGGTCATATAGAGAGATTTTTCTTTGACGTCGATGGAACGATCGAGCAGGAAGACCGGGATTTCAGCGTCTTTCGCTTCCTTCAGGACGGGTTCCCAGCCGGTCGCCACGACGGGTGCAATAAAGATGGCATCCACGCCCTGGGCGATAAAGGAGCGCACGGCTTTGATCTGATTCTCTTGTTTTTGCTGGCCATCGGCGATTTTCAGGGTAATGCCGCGTTTCTGAGCTTCGCTTTTCGCCACGTTGGTTTCTGCCGCTCGCCAGCCAGATTCAGAGCCGACCTGCGAAAAACCTACGGTTAAGGGAGCGGCCATCGCCATAGACGACATGGCTGCCGAAACTGCTGTGACAAGGAGTAAGCGCTTCCACATATGAACGTCCTCGTAGGGTGAGTTATTGTTGGTTAAAAGATGTTCTGCGGAATGACTATAGCCCATGAAATATGTAACGAATTGCGTTACATCACACTTCAGAAAAGTGAATAAAACGTTAATCACAAGTTTGTAATCGCTTTCATTTCTCCATGAAAAATGCGGCTGAGTTTATGGATTTTTCTGTCATGGAATCGGTCTGAAAAGTGGGAAGAACGTGGAGAGAAGGCGAAAACAGGCGGAGACATTCAGCGCGAGTTGGCTATAATACCTGCCACTTGTTTACCATCCATTTTAAAGGACACCGACATGAGCTTACTCAACGTCCCAGCGGGTAAAGAACTGCCAGAAGACATCTACGTAGTTATCGAAATCCCGGCTAACGCAGATCCGATCAAATACGAAGTGGACAAAGAGAGCGGCGCCCTGTTCGTAGACCGCTTCATGTCTACCGCGATGTTCTATCCGTGCAACTACGGTTACATCAACCACACCCTGTCTCTGGACGGTGACCCGGTTGACGTGCTGGTCCCAACGCCATACCCACTGCAGCCAGGCGCAGTGATTCGCTGCCGTCCCGTTGGCGTGCTGAAAATGACCGACGAATCCGGTGAAGATGCGAAGCTGGTTGCGGTACCGCACACCAAGCTGAGCAAAGAATACGATCACATCAAAGATGTGAACGACCTGCCAGAGCTGCTGAAAGCGCAGATCACTCACTTCTTCGAGCACTACAAAGACCTCGAAAAAGGCAAGTGGGTTAAAGTTGACGGCTGGGACAACGCAGAAGCAGCGAAAGCGGAAATCATCGCCTCTTTCGAACGCGCTGCTAAGAAGTAATTCTTACTGCTGTTAATGAAGGCCCCGCGAGTCGGGGCTTTTTTATTTCCCTGGTTTAAAGTAGTACAAACTGAATTTTTGAGAATAATCCCATTCCTTATGTTTTTGACATTAAAACCAAAAAAGACACCCTATCATTTATAGTGGGAGTGGTTGAATAGCCTGGCTGTTCACAACATACTGTCATGATGATCATTAATCCCCATTCATGACAGGATTCATATGTCATCCATTAACATTGATGTTGCCCGCCCAACTGGAATTTATTTTATCATTGAACGGTTGTATTCCCGCGATGGTTTTATGCCTTCTATTGGGGAAATCAGCCCCTCTTTGACACAGGTACACCGTACTGTCATTCAGCTAAAACGCAAGCAGGATATGTTTATGGATGGTGTTAAGGTTACCCCTAAAGATATTACCCTTTGGCAACAGATAAAATATATTACAGGTTACAAAAGTAACGACCAAGGATACAGATGCGTTAGTGTATACGACCGATTTTATCGGCTCCCTTGTTGCCACCACGCCTTTAGGTAATATTGAGTATGAAAATATTCCTCGCTTCCTCACGACAGAGTCTATCCACTCCCTTCCACAGGCGGTGAGTTATGGGCGTGATCCCATCCCACAAGTCCTTCTTTATGGTCGTAAGGATATAGTCTTCTTTATGGACAATGGTGGTAAGGGTACGCCAACCGCTATTGCAAAATATAACCACAATACTCGTGACCTTGCCATAATCAAAGATCAGCTAGAAGCCAGTAAAACGATGAAGGAGCTGCTATCTAAGGGAGCAAAATTATGAGTAAGAAAAGCCATGTCATGAGCCTATTCGTCCTTATTATTGCCTCCTTTGTCTTTGGCAGAAGTACTTATGTTGAATATCTGTCATGGTACTATGGAAGCGATCATTTAATATTCAGTCAAATAAATAGCGCATTACTATCTGGTTTACTTAACGGACTTTACTTCGCGCTATCATCAAGCATTATTTATGCGTTACTCACTCTATTAAAAACAATTCCAAGAAATATCTTGTTTTCTTGTCTTCTGCAATTCTTTATTAACATAGGGCTATATACACTTTTTGTTGCAGTAGATAGAGGTTATAGTAAATTGCATACTTTATGCTCGGGTGCTACTGATATCACCCACAGCTATTTTTTAGGGGCGTTGCTGATGAGCACACTCCTGACCGTCGCGATCGTGAGCGTTATACATGCTAAGTTTCTTTCTTCAAAGCATAAAGATGGGCTACATAAAGGCGTTTGACTGTTACGGTAAAGACAGTAAATGGCAGTATCTCTGCATCATGACATTCCAGCTTGCCTGGTTTTTGTTTTACTTATGGATCCCTTATCGAAGCGATTATGTGATTCTGCTGTTTTTACTGTGTTTCCTGCCCGTCATTTCAAGCAATACGCGGTGCATAAACTACTATGGCCGTTCACGCGCCTTGTGTTTTTTATGGCTTATTGCGCCGTACATCATGCTGTTCGTTCCTCTGTTTTTAACCCGACGCCGGGATACAGAAGAGAGTTGAAGGAATAAAAATGACAACGCCACCTTACGGTGGCGTTGTCGTTTTTCAGTACTGGTCTCTGTCTAACCAGTTACCGCTTACGATCCGCGTTAACCCGTCGACTGGACGCTGGTAGACATACATCCACGCGCTTCCGTACGGCGTCTGGATCAACTGGCGTGCGTATTCACCGCCCCTGGTGCGCAAGGCATCAAGTTCGGCAAGCGTCGCGTTATCAATACGATAAACTTCACCCTGTACTGTTCCTTCGCCCGGAACCGCGCCTGGATAGTGGCCCAGGCTGTACAACTGGTAGTTCTCGATATTGTAATTCCCCAGTAGCTGGGCATTGGTCATCCAGTGACTGTTGCCTTGCCTGGTTCGTAAACTGCCGTAGACAAATATTCGCATTGCTAAAACTCAAACTGATAGAGCAGATCAAGTGCCTGGTCTACGCCGGACACTGCTTCCAGATATAGCTTAGGCATCAGGCGATAGCGTAACGTGAGTGTTGCCAGTGAGTCAAAGATCCCCACACCATATTTTACCTGCAGACCCGGCAGTACATAGCCGCTGACCACCACCTGCGAGGAGTCACCCACGCCCTGGGTGTCCAGCGCCAGATTGCTTACGCCGAACGTCTCGCCGATTTTACCCACAACCTGCCCACTTTGTGCAACCCCCAGCCCCACTAACATCGAAGTCATCGCCGCGCTGTCGCTCTGACCGCTGTCGAGACCTTGACCACGCAGCAGGTAAGAGAGGGCTTCCTGCTGGGACATCGCCGGGTCAGAGAAGATCTCCGCCTTCGGTTCGTCGGCGGAACCGGTGACGCGTACCCCGGCAATGACGTCGTTTTCCGTCGCTTCCGGGTTACGAATCGCTTCGATGTTCAGCAGCGGTTGATCCGGTGGACCGGAGAACAGCAGCTCGCCTTTGCGGACAATCAGATCCTGACCATAGGCGTGGAATCGCCCTTCAGGGATATTGATCTGCCCGTTCAGGCCAAGCCCTTGTTTATCCTGCGCCACCTTCAGGTCGCCCGTAAGCCTCGCCTTCAGCCCAAACGCATCCAACCGCACGTTATTCCCCACGTGCACGATAAGGTTACTATTAATCGGTATGCCCGCGCTCTTCTGTTCGACCGGTTTCAGATTTTCATTGAGCATAACTTCATCACTTGAGACGCCGACCGCACTTTCCGGCACGTCGTGAACCACGATGCGCGCCCACGGCACGTCAACGCGACCGTCAAGCGTGAAGAGGCTTGGCGTAGCTTCAAAGACCACATCAGGCGAGACGTCCAGGCGCACCATTGGCGGTACGGTGATGCGCACCTTACTGCCCTTCGCGGCAATACGGGCGCGCCAGTTGTCGAGCTGGCTCCAGTCCGCGTCGCCGCTCAGATTGATTTGCCCCTGCTGCGTCAGTACCGATCCGCTCAGCGTCGAGCTCATGCCGTTGAAGTTCATCGCGATCTGGCTGGGCTGCATGTCAAACGGCATAAAGTTGCCGTCAATATCCACGCCGCTGAGGCGCAGCTGGCCGAACAGCTGAGGGCTTTGCGCATTGCCCGCCAGGCGCAGATTGGCGTTCACCATGCCCTCGGCTTTTTCCCCGCGTGCGAAAATCGGGTTCACCATCGCCAGGTTGAAGTTGCGGATAGTGACGTTGCCGCCCAGATTTCGCCGTCCCTGTGGGTCGGTAATTTGAACCTTGCCGTCAAACTGACCGTTGTTGGTGAGACGAATCAGCCAGCCCAGCTCCGCACGGTTGTTATGCAGGTCCGCGCTCAGGTTCAGGGTGTCGAAGGCCACCGGCAGCGGCGCGTCATTCACCTCCTGCGTCACCTTCACGTTACGCCCGGACAGCGTGACGCTACCCTGCGGCAGCCCCTCTTTGGTGGTGTCCCAGGCGACATCGGCTTTTCCGCTGAAGACGCCGCTGGCCTGGGTAGTATCCGGCATAAACGGTTTCAGCATCGCCAGATCGAAGCGGTTGAGGTTGATCTGCGCGCGTCCTTCCGCGCCCGCGTCGATGGTCTGCGGCACGCACAGTTCCGCATTCGGGTTGGTCCAGCAGTGCGGCCCAATGCTGATCTTCTGCTCGACGTTGCGGTAGTCCAGCGCGATGGCGCGCGACAGCGCCAGCGGCCCGACCGGCGTGTTGAAACGGGTGTTATCCAGCGTCCCTTTCCAGCGCTCCTCTTTGCGGTCGAAGCTGCCGGTCAGGTGAAGCTGGCCGGAGACCGGCTCGCCCTGCACGCGCAGCTGCAGGTCGTGCTGCTTCTCGTTCCCTTTCGCGTCCAGGGTGACCAGGCTGATGTTGACGTCCGGCTGAGAAATGCGCTCTACGCGCAGGTTCAGGTTTCCGCCGATCTGGTCAGTGGATTTCACATCCCCTTCCACGCGAACGCGGGCAACGCTCAGCGCCTGCCAGCGCAGGTTATTGGCGGTAATGTCCGCCAGCAGCTGCGGCGCGTCTACCGTGCCGCGCACCTTCAGGAGCCCCTTCGCCGTACCGCCCAGGCCCGGCAGGGCGTTATCCAGATTCGGCGCGTCGATGGTGGCGTCCAGATTGAGATCTTTCACCCCCAGCTCGCCTTTGATATCCGCCGTGTTGCGGCCCAGCGCCACGTGCAGACCCGGGATAATCCACTGCAGGTAGCTGTTGCCTTTCACCGAGCCTTCAACGTTTACCTTGTTCTGCTTCACGTTCCCGGTGAGCTTGATTTCCGGCACGTCCATCTGCCACGTGCCGCCGTACAGGCTGCCGCGGGTTTTGATCAGGCCATCCAGCTTCGACGGCCAGTCCGGGACCTCTTTGGCGGTGTTAATGCCCGTCAGCTTCAGCTCGCCGCGCCAGCTGATCGCCTGCTGCCAGTCGAGCAGCGCGGTCAACTCGGTTTTGCCTTCCAGCGCCGCGACGGTCAGCTTGTCGAGGTTAACCTGCTGTTCATTGCCCTTCGCATCCAGGGTGATGTTCGCGGGCGGCACGCCCTGCCCCTTCACCGCGGTGCGGAACGAGAGCGTATAGTCGGTCATCTTACCGCTCAGCTTCAGCTTCAGGTCATCGGCCTGGTACTGTTTTTCGCCGGTGAATGGCCAGTAAAGCTGCTTGCTGACCACCTCAAGATTGAGCGGCAGCCCGGCTTCCGCCAGCTGGGTTTGCGCACGCAGAACCATGTCCACCGGGCCGGAGAGATTGACCCCGACGTCCAGCTTCTCGCGCAGCGCCCCGCCCACTTTGACCTTCACCTTCTCGCCTTTGAGCGGGTCAATGTTCAGGGCGCTATTCAGCGTGATATCCACCGGCCAGTTGTCGCGCAGCAGGGCGTTGCCTGACGCGTTCACCGAGCCCTGATTGGTGTCGATATCCAGCGCGTCGAGCTTCATGTTGCCGTCAATGCTGCTGACTTTCAGCAGCATGTTATAGACCGTCAGGTCGGTATCGCCGGTCAGGCGCAGCTGCTCGCCTTTGAACTCTTCAATATTGAGGTTCAGCGGCAGATGCACATCGGTCATTTCCGGCAGGACAGGCTTCGAGAAGAGGTCTTTCAGCGTTTCGCCCAGCGGCTTCTCTTCCGGCTGCGGGTTCTGGATCTTCGGCTCGACGATCTCTTCCTGCGCCACGTCGGCCACTTTCGGCAGCGCGATCAGCAAGCCCTGCAGGGAGGTTGGCGTCAGGGTGAGGTTTTTCTCCTGCCAGCGCAGGCCGGAGCTGAAATCCATCACGGACACGGTGGTGTCGTCGATTTTGATATTGACGTTATCAAGCGCCACCCGATAAAGCGCGATCGGGTACGGCGTGGAGAGATTCAGCGGACCGCTGTCCTCTTCCTCTACCGGCGCAGACTTCGGCATTTTCTTCGAATCTATCGCCACGTTGACGTCTTTTAGCGACAAGTCGTTGACGCAGAGCTTGCTGTCACGCAGACAGCCCAGCTTCACCGCCAGGTGAAACTCCCCGGCGTTCACCGCCACGCCCGGCTGCTCATAGCGGATGTTCTTCAGGCGCAGGTCGCGCCAGCCGCCCGTCACCTGGCCAATCTCCAGCCCCGGCACCCAGCGGTTCGCGGCGTTAAACAGCAGATGCAGCCCGGTCGTCGTTCCCACCAGAATCGCCACCGTACCGAGCAGCAGCACGATAAAAATCAGCACCCCGAGGCTTATCTTCTTCCATAAACTCATAATTCAGGCCCCAGACCGATGTAAAACTGTAATCCGTGTTCTTCTTTGTCGCCCACCGGCACGGCGAAATCGAGCTTGATGGGCCCGACGGGTGACTGCCAGCGTACGCCGACGCCCGCGCCGGTTTTAAAATCGCTGCGGCGGATATCGCTCACCGCTTCGCCGCCGTCGACGAACATGGCGCCCCACCATTTTCCGCTGACGTTGTACTGGTACTCCAGCGAGCCGGTAGCCAGCTTAGAGGCACCGATCAGCTTGCCGTCATCGTCCTTAGGCGCGATGGATTTGTATTTATAGCCACGGATGCTGCGATCGCCCCCGGCGAAGAAGCGCAGGTCCGGCGGGACCTTGTCGAAGTCGCCGGTTTCAATCCAGCCGAGGTTGCCGCGCACCACAAAGCGGTGTTTGTCATACAGCGTGCGGATCCAGACGTTCTGCGCCTGAATCACCGAGAAATCCACGTCGGAACCCCACATGGTGTTGGAGTAATCGATAGAGTAACGCTGGGAATCGCCCCAGGTCGGCATCAGGCCGCCGCGTGAGCGGGTGCGGCTGATCATCACCCCAGGATAGAGCAGCATGGTGGTGTTGGTGACGTTGGCCTGGGTAAAGTGATCCAGGCTCCAGCGCAGGTTGATGGCGCGCTGCCAGCCGCTGGAGAGATCCCAGTAACGCGACACGGCAAGCGTGGTGGAATCGGACTCGGTATCGTTCAGGTCGGTGCGCTTAAAGCCCCCTTGAACCAGGTAATATTGCTCAAGCGGATTTTTCAGCAGCGGCATTTTATAGCTGAAATCGAGCTGCTGTTCCGGGGCGGAAATGCTGGCGCTGGTGGTCAGGCTATGGCCGTAGGAGTTCATCCACGGCTTTTTCCAGGTGGCCTTCACGCGCGGGCCAACGTCCGTCGAATAGCCCACACCGGTTTCAATGGTGTTCTCGGTGCGCGGCGAAACAACGCCGTGCAGCGGCAACACCTTGGTTTTGCGAGACTTATCAAATTCAGGGGCGACAACCACGGAGTTAAACCAGCCGGTGGCTGAGAGCCGTCGGTTCAGCTCTCCCAGGTCGCTCGACTGGTAGTAATCCCCTTTTTTAAAGGGCACGAGGTTTTGCAGGTACTCTTCACGAATTTGCGACCCTTCGAACGTCACGTCGCCAAAGCGGTAGCGTTCTCCGCTGTCGTAGTCGATATCCCAGAAGGCCTGACGTCGCGCCAGCGCAATGCCCAGCTGGCTTTTATTGAACTGGCTGTCAAAGTAGCCCTTACGCAGGGAAACGCTGGTCAGCTCTTTTTTGAAGTGGTCGTAGTCACCGTGGTTGAGCACGGTGCCGATTTTCGGCCGCGTGCTGAGCAGGTCCAGGTAATCCCGGTCGGTACGCGCCCCGCCGCGCAGGATGACGTTGGTGCCGCCAATCAGCACCGGCTCGCCCGGCGAAACGCGGGCAATAAGCACCTGGCGCCCCTTCTTTGGGGGCGGGCGGAGATCGAAATCAATGGTGGGTTCGTAATACCCCAGCGCTTTTAGTCCTTCACGGATGGCATCATCGACGCGCGCGCGGAAACGCCGGTCCGGCGTCACCTCATCACTCTGGATGGTCGATAGCTGCGCACGCACGTTTTTTTGTAGCGCCCCGGATAACCCCTCAACCTGCAAACGGACATTCGCCGCGCTGGCAATCCCGCTTGTCAGCAACAGACTGACTAAACATAACTGGCGGATTTTTGTCACGTTTTCTCCTGAATATCCCTGTTTCCACCCTGGAAGCAAATGAAGTGCCGCTCCGCGGCAAAATACGGCCTGTTGGCCAAAAACCCGAATATCGGGTTGAAAATGGGTGTAACACCCAAATATTTCTTATGATTAAATCTAGACTCATTCAGCGCATTTATTGTGTTCAATTAAACGCGCCGTGACAACCTTAACCGAAACATCGCACCCCGGGAGGCCCCACCGTGAGTTTATTCGACAAAAAGCATCTTGTTTCACAAGCTGATGCATTACCGGGACGCAACACCCCTATGCCTGTGGCGACTTTACACGCCGTCAATGGCCATTCCATGACTAACGTTCCTGATGGCATGGAAATCGCCCTGTTCGCTATGGGCTGCTTCTGGGGCGTTGAGCGCCTCTTCTGGCAGCTGCCTGGCGTTTACAGCACGGCAGCCGGCTACACGGGCGGTTACACGCCGAATCCAACCTACCGCGAAGTCTGCTCCGGCGAAACCGGCCATGCGGAAGCGGTACGCGTAGTGTACGACCCGACGGTAATCAGCTACGAACAGCTCCTGCAGGTCTTCTGGGAAAACCACGACCCGGCGCAGGGCATGCGTCAGGGCAACGACCACGGCACGCAGTACCGCTCGGCTATCTATCCGCTCACCCCTGAGCAGGATGCCGCCGCGCGCGCCAGCCTTGAGCGTTTCCAGCAGGCCATGCGTGAAGCGGGCGATACGCGCGAGGTGACCACGGAAATCACCACCGCGAAACCGTTCTACTACGCCGAGGACGATCACCAGCAGTATCTGCATAAAAACCCGTACGGCTACTGCGGAATCGGAGGTATCGGCGTCTGCCTGCCGCCACAGCTGGCCTGATTATCAGCCGTTAGATCGTCGCCCGTACCGGGCAGCACCCGCTGTCCGGTCTGTTTTATGTAAAAATGTGACCTCTGGCAGATTTACATCTCTTTACGCTATACTACCCGCTGAAATAATCGGCTCAACGCTACGAGCTGATGTTCAATGTGTTTCCACACAAATGGTATCAACTCCCCTTCTGAGGATCTGGCGAGAAGCCGGATAAACTATGTTAAACAGTATTTTAGTAATACTTTGTCTGATTGCCGTCAGTGCATTTTTCTCGATATCCGAGATCTCGCTGGCCGCGTCCCGTAAAATCAAACTGAAGCTGCTCGCCGACGAGGGCAACATCAACGCCTCACGCATTCTCAAAATGCAGGAAAACCCCGGTACCTTCTTTACCGTGGTACAAATTGGTCTGAACGCGGTGGCTATCCTGGGCGGTATCGTGGGCGATGCGGCATTTTCCCCGGCGTTTTATAGCCTCTTTGCGCAGTACATGTCCGCCGAACTGGCCGAACAGCTGAGCTTTATCCTCTCCTTCTCGCTGGTGACCGGGCTGTTCATCCTCTTCGCCGACCTGACCCCGAAACGCATCGGTATGATTGCGCCAGAAGCCGTGGCTTTGCGTATCATCAACCCGATGCGCTTCTGCCTGTTTGTGTTCCGCCCGCTGGTGTGGTTCTTCAACGGCCTGGCAAACGTCATTTTCCGCATCTTTAAGCTGCCGATGGTGCGTAAAGATGACATCACCTCTGACGACATTTATGCGGTCGTGGAAGCCGGTGCCCTGGCCGGGGTACTGCGTAAGCAGGAACACGAGCTGATTGAGAACGTATTCGAACTGGAATCCCGTACCGTGCCCTCTTCCATGACGGGCCGTGAAAGCATTATCTGGTTCGATTTACATGAAGATGAGCAGAGCCTGAAGAACAAAGTGGCGCAGCATCCGCACTCCAAGTTCCTGGTCTGTAATGAAGATATTGACCACATCATCGGTTACGTCGACTCCAAAGACCTGCTGAACCGCGTGCTGGCGAACCAGAGCCTGGCGCTGAACAGCGGCGTGCAGATCCGCAATACCCTGATTGTGCCGGACACCCTGACGCTCTCCGAAGCGCTGGAAAGTTTCAAAACCGCCGGGGAAGACTTCGCGGTGATCATGAACGAATACGCGCTGGTGGTGGGCATTATCACCCTGAACGACGTCATGACCACGCTGATGGGCGACCTGGTAGGCCAGGGTCTGGAAGAGCAGATTGTCCAGCGTGACGATAATTCATGGCTGATTGATGGCGGCACGCCAATTGAAGACGTGATGCGCGTGCTGGATATCGACGAGTTCCCGCAGTCCGGAAACTACGAGACCATCGGCGGTTTTATGATGTTTATGCTGCGTAAGATCCCGAAACGTACCGACTCGGTGAAGTTCTCCGGCTACAAGTTTGAAGTGGTGGATATTGATAACTACCGCATCGACCAGCTGCTGGTGACGCGCATCGACAACAAACCGACCGTACTGGTGCCGAAGCTGCCGGATGCGGAAGAGAAGGTGTCGGCGTAAGGTTCCTGCCTCCACAAACATCAACGGCTCCCATCGGGAGCCGTTTTTTTAACTACTGCATAGCACGTTGGTTAAGCCATCTCAGTTTGCAGACGCATAACCTGACGGTTGACTTCGGACATCACAGACAGGTGCTGTTTGTCCTTCACTTTTGGGACAAGGATTTTGCCCTTATCAAACTCAAAAGCGCCAACATCCTTGATATACAACCGTCCACGGAACAGGATCTTCACGTACTTCGCCACCTGAAGCGGGTTGTAGCGTTGGAAAATTTTCATTCTTGTATCTCCTGCGAATCATACGCTCTTGCGGTGCCACAATCGGCCCGACTGTCCTGAGCGCAAATTTTAATGCCCAATGACTATAGACCAGAACTACGGTGTTACCCAGTGTGCATAAGTTTATTTACCGTTTGATTACAATTATTCAGAATAATCTTTGCAAAGCGTGACTGAGCGCAGTATAAGCCGTCGTTTTTTCATGGATATGTGCGTTCACCCGCAAAGTGGCATCGGGATTGCGGGAAAACCACATTGATCGCACTTATCATTAAAAGTGCATGACCAAGTGGTCGGATCACCTGCAAACAATAAGGAAACGCCATGACCCTACGTACTATCCTTGCAGCAGCCTGCCTGCTGCTGCCCCTGTGGGCTTGTGCTCACAATATTGAAAAAGGACAACGTGTACCGCCAGTCGGCATTGCTGACCGGGGAGAATTGATTCTCGACAATGATAAGTTTAGCTACAAAGCCTGGAATAGCGCGCAGCTCGCGGGCAAAGTGAGAGTTGTACAACATATTGCCGGTCGTACATCTGCAAAAGAGAAAAATGCCAACCTGGTGGAGGCGATCAAGGCGGCAAAATTCCCACACGATCGTTACCAGACCACCACGATCGTGAATACCGATGACGCCATTCCGGGCTCCGGGATGTTTGTGCGCTCAAGCCTTGAGAGCAATAAAAAGCTCTATCCGTGGTCGCAGTTTATCGTCGACAGCAACGGCGTCACCCGTAAGGCCTGGCAGCTTGAGGAAGAGAGCTCTGCGATTGTCGTGCTGGATAAGAACGGCCGCGTACAGTGGGTGAAAGACGGGGCGCTAACCCAGGAAGAAGTGCAGCAGGTTGTCGACCTGCTGCATAAGCTGCTGGCTCAATAAAGAGAGACGCGGAAGCCGGGGTTGAGGAAGGATTCGCGCGGGGTGTAGTCCAGCGGCTTGCCCTGCCAGTCATGAACGTGCGCCCCGGCGGCCGCAGCCACGGCGTGCCCGGCGGCGGTATCCCAGACGTTCGTCGGCCCAAAGCGCGGATAGAGCTGAGCTTGTCCTTCCGCCACCAGGCAGAATTTCAGCGATGAGCCAATCGAGGTGGTCTGGTGTTCACCCAGCTGCTGCAGATACTCCTGCAGCTCGCTGTCGCTGTGCGAGCGGCTAATCACCACCAGCGGCGGACGCGCGTCGCGCACCTGGATCTGCTTGCGCACGCCGCACTCTTCCTTCCACGCCTTTCCTTCCGCAGCACTGTACATCACCTTCATGACCGGCGCGTAGACCACGCCCAGCACCGCTTTACCCTTCTCAATCAGGGCGATATTGACGGTGAATTCACCGTTGCGCTTGATGAACTCTTTTGTCCCGTCCAGGGGGTCCACCAGCCAGTAGCGCTGCCAGTGCTGGCGCTCTTCCCAGCTTTGCGGCGCTTCTTCTGACAGGACGGGGATGTCCGGCGTTAAGGCCTGTAACCCTTTCAGGATCACCTTATGCGCCGCGATATCTGCCGCCGTGACCGGAGAGTCGTCCGCTTTGCTGACAACCTCCATGGGTTTACTACCGTCATACACCTGCATGATGGCATCCCCCGCATCCCGTGCGAGCTGACAAATTTTATCTAGCATTTTCCACCTCTTTGTTAACTCAGTGAGGTTAACTCTTTGTTTTAGTTATATCGTAATGTGAACAATTCCGCTATCTGTGAAGCAATTCCGGTTTCAGGTTGCTTTTTTCTGTCAGGATTCACATTTATGTAAGCAACACGTTATAGATACATACTCTTTTGTGGCCTGGATCGAAAAAAGGACTCTTCTGATGATTAAGTTTAGCGCAACGCTCCTGGCGACGCTGATTGCGGCGAGCGTGCAGGCAGCGACGGTCGATTTACGTATTCTTGAAACGACCGATCTGCACAGCAACATGATGGATTTCGATTACTACAAAGATACCCCGACGGAAAAATTCGGGCTGGTACGCACGGCGAGTTTGATCAATGCCGCACGCGGCGAAGTGAAAAATAGCGTGCTGGTCGATAACGGCGATCTGATTCAGGGCAGTCCGCTCGGGGACTACATGGCGACCAGGGGGCTGAAAAAAGGCGAGATCCATCCTGTTTATAAAGCGATGAACACCCTGGACTATACCGTCGGTAACCTCGGCAACCATGAATTCAACTACGGTCTGACATACCTGCATGATGCCCTGGCAGGCGCAAAATTCCCGTACGTTAACGCCAATATCATCGACGTTAAGACCCAAAAGCCGCTTTTTACGCCTTACCTGATTAAAGAGACTGAGGTTGTCGATCAGGACGGGAAAAAACAGACGCTGAAAATCGGCTATATCGGTTTTGTCCCGCCGCAGATCATGACGTGGGATAAGGCCAACCTCGACGGTAAGGTGACCGTTAACGACATCACCGAAACCGCGCGTAAATACGTGCCGGAAATGCGCGAAAAAGGCGCCGATCTGGTGGTCGTTGTCGCCCACTCAGGCCTCTCCGCCGATCCGTACCAGGCCATGGCAGAAAACTCCGTTTACTACCTGAGTGAGGTCCCGGGCGTCGATGCGATCCTGTTCGGCCACGCCCACGCGGTCTTCCCGGGCAAAGACTTTGCCAGCATCAAAGGGGCCGATATAGAGAAAGGGACGCTAAACGGCGTGCCGTCGGTGATGCCGGGCATGTGGGGCGACCATCTTGGCGTGGTGGATCTGGTGCTGAATAACGACGGCGGCCGCTGGAAGGTCACGCAGTCAAAAGCCGAAGCGCGCCCGATTTACGACGCGGCGGCGAAAAAATCGCTGGCGGCGGAAGATAAAAAACTGGTCGACGTGCTGAAGCACGATCACGACGCCACGCGCGAATTCGTCAGCAAGCCGATCGGCAAATCCGCCGACAGCATGTACAGCTTCCTGGCGCTGGTGCAGGACGATCCGACCGTTCAGGTCCTCAACATGGCGCAGAAAGCCTATGCCGAACACTTTGTGCAGGGCGATCCGGATCTGGCGAAACTGCCGGTGCTCTCCGCCGCAGCGCCATTCAAAGTGGGCGGGCGTAAGAATGACCCGGCAAGCTATGTGGAGGTCGAAAAGGGCCAGCTCACCTTCCGTAATGCCGCCGATCTCTATCTCTACCCGAATACGCTGGTGGTGGTTAAAGCCACAGGGAAAGAGGTAAAAGAGTGGCTGGAGTGTTCTGCCGGACAGTTTAACCAGATTGACCCACACAGCAGCAAGCCGCAGTCGCTGATTAACTGGGACGGCTTCCGCACCTACAACTTCGACGTGATCGACGGCGTGAACTACCAGATTGACGTCACCCAGCCGGCGAAATATGACGGCGAGTGTCAGGCGATCAACCCGCAGGCGGAGCGCATTAAAAACCTGACCTTCAACGGCAAGGCGATCGATCCGAATGCCACTTTCCTGGTGGTGACCAATAACTACCGTGCCTACGGCGGTAAGTTTGCCGGTACGGGAGATGGCCACATCGCCTTTGCCTCGCCGGACGAGAACCGCTCTGTGCTGGCGGCGTGGATCAGCGCCGAGTCGAAAAAGGCCGGCGAAATTCATCCGGCGGTGGATAACAACTGGCGTCTGGCGCCGATCCACAGCGATACGCCGCTGGATATCCGCTTTGAAACGTCACCGTCCGAGAAGGCAGCCGCGTTTATTAAGGAGAAGGCGCAGTATCCGATGAAACAGGTGGCGACGGATGATATTGGGTTCGCGATTTATCACCTGGATTTAAGTAAGTAGCGGCGATTGTGCCGGGTGGCGCTTCGCTTACCCGGCCTACGGGATGGAAGATTATGGGTAGGCCGGGTAAGGCGAAGCCGCCACCCGGCTTTTACGCCGCGCGATCGTCCCGATTCGCCATCACCTTCGGCGTATTCACCTCAATCCAGTCCGCCAGCGCGGCGACTTTCTCGCTGACCTCGATCCCCATCGGGGTCAGGCTATACTCTACGTGCGGCGGCACAACCGGGTACGATACGCGATCGACAAACCCGTCCTGCTCCAGCGCCTGAAGCGACTGGGACAGCATCTTTTCGCTCACCCCGCCCATTTTACGGCGCAGATCGCTAAAGCGATGCGTTCCCTGGCGCAGCGCCAGCAGAATCAGTACCCCCCAGCGGCTGGTAACGTGTTTGAGCACCTCTCGTGAAGGGCACTGTTCCGCGAAGAGATTGCCATCGCGCAATTGTTCGCTGAGCGTCGGTATCGTTGTTTTCATACTTACCTTTTTGTACGTACTTACTAAAAGTTAGCTATGGTGCTAGTGTGCCACAACACCAGACAAACACGAAGGAGATTCATCATGATCGCGATTACCGGCGCCACCGGCCAGCTTGGCCATCTCGTTATCGAACAGCTGTTGAACACCGTACCGGCGAACCAGATTGTGGCTATCGTACGTAACCCGGCAAAAGCTGAAGCCTTAAGCCAGCAGGGAATTGTGGTTCGTCAGGCGGACTACACGGATGAAGCCGCATTCACCGCCGCGCTGAACGGCGTGGATAAGCTGCTGCTGATCTCGTCCAGCGAAGTCGGCCAGCGCGCGGCCCAGCACCAGAACGTGATTAACGCCGCCAAAGCGGCAGGGGTGAAATTTATCGCCTACACCAGCCTGCTGCATGCGGATACCTCGCCGCTCGGTCTGCACGTTGAACACGTTGCCACTGAAAAAGCGCTGGCGGCGTCAGGCATTCCTTATGCCCTGCTGCGCAACGGCTGGTATACCGAAAACTATCTGGCGAGCGCGCCGCCTGCGCTGGAACACGGCGTGTTTATTGGTGCGGCAGGCGAAGGCAAAATTGCCTCTGCCACCCGCGCAGACTATGCCGCGGCGGCAGCGAAAGTGATTGCTGAAGAGGGCCATGCGGGCAAGGTGTATGAACTGGCGGGCGACCACGGCTGGACGCTGAGCGAACTGGCGGCTGAACTCAGCAAACAGAGCGGAAAGCCGGTCACCTACCAGAATCTCAGCGAAGCGGAGTTTGCTGCCGCGCTGAAAAGCGTCGGCCTGCCTGCCGGGCTGGCGGATATGCTGGCGGACTCCGACGTGGGCGCCTCGAAAGGCGGCCTTTTCGACGACAGCCGCACCCTGAGCAAACTGATCGGCCGTCCGACCACTACGCTGGCGGAGAGCATTAAAGCCATCCTGTAATGGTTACGGGATGGTTATTTTTTGTGGCATCCCCTCGGGTCATCTTTGATAATGAAAAGATGACCCACGAGGAGGTTCACCGTGCAAGGCGTACCGGAACAGTTTAATGATGAAAGAGACAGCGCGCGCTTTCGCCATCTGGCGCAGCTACCGGGCCTGGAGCTGTATCACGCGCATATTTCTGACTACGCCTTTGAGCCTCACACCCATGAAGCCTTCGGCATCGGCACGATTGAAACCGGTGCCGAACGCTTTCGCTATCGCGGCAGCCAGCATCTCGCGGCGGAGAAATCCGTCGTTACCATGAACCCGGACGAGATCCACACCGGCGAATCCGCCACCGAGGGCGGCTGGCGCTACCGGATGGTCTATATCGAACCCGATCTGCTGGAAGAGGTGACCGGCCTCCGGCACTGGTGGTTCAGCGACGTGACCCGTCATGATCCGTTACGCTCACAGCAAATCGGCAGGCTTATTTACGGCTTGTGGCACACGGACGATCCGCTTGCGCAAAAAGGTTTACTGCTGGATCTGATTGAGACCTTCCAGCCGTTTGCCCACCACGCGCCACGGATTCAGGAAGGCGCGCACCGCTTCGAACGGGTACGCGAGTACCTGCACGACAACTATATGCGCGCTCTGACGCTGGACGAGCTGGCCAGCGTCGTCTCGCTCAGCCCGTATCATTTCCAGCGCCAGTTCAAAGCCCATTTTCACGTGACGCCGCATCAGATGCTGATGGCCATTCGACTCTGGCGCGCCAAAGCGTTTCTCACCCACGGCATGCCCGCCGCAGAGGTTGCCGCCGCAACCGGGCTGACCGATCAGTCACATCTGACCCGCGCGTTTACCCACCGCTACGGCATTACGCCCGTGCGCTACCAGAAGCAGGTTACACGGCGCTAATGCGCAATCTCATACAATACGCGCGCATTCGCCCCTCCTACACTGACTACAGCGTAAATACCTGTGGATGGAAAAATGATTAGTGGAGTGTTGTATGCCCTGCTGGCCGGGATGATGTGGGGACTGATTTTTGTCGGCCCGCTGATCGTGCCCGAGTATCCGGCAATATTACAGTCGACCGGACGTTATCTGGCGCTGGGGCTGATTGCCCTGCCCCTGGCGTGGCTGGGACGCGCGCGCTTGCGCCAGCTCAGCCGTCAGGACTGGGGGACCGCACTGGCGCTGACCATGATGGGCAATCTTATCTATTACGTTTGCCTCGCGAGTGCCATTCAGCGTACCGGTGCGCCGGTATCGACCATGATTATCGGCACGCTGCCGGTCGTCATTCCCGTCTTTGCTAACCTGCTCTACAGCCAGCGCGATGGCAAACTGGCGTGGTCAAAAATGGCCCCGGCGCTGGTCTGCACCGCCCTGGGGCTAATATGCGTCAATATTGCCGAGCTGCGCCATGGGCAGGGCGATGTTGACCTATGGCGGTACGGTTCTGGCATTCTGCTGGCGTTCATTTCCGTGGCGTGCTGGGCATGGTATGCCCTGCGCAATGCGCGCTGGCTGCGTGAGAACCCGGACAAGCACCCGATGATGTGGGCGACGGCGCAGGCGCTGGTCACGCTGCCCGTATCCGTCGTGGGATATTTCGGCGCATGCCTCTGGCTGGGCCATCAGCAGCCGGACTTCGTCCAGCCCTTCGGGCCAAGACCCTGGGTGTTTATCGGCCTGATGGTGGCGATCGCGGTGCTGTGTTCATGGGTAGGCGCGCTGTGCTGGAATATTGCCAGCCAGAAGCTGCCGACGGTGATATTAGGGCCGCTGATTGTCTTCGAAACCCTGGCCGGACTGCTTTATACCTTCCTGATGCGCCAGAGCGTGCCGCCGCTGTTCACGGCCTGTGGGATCGTGCTGCTGGTTGTGGGGGTAGTGATGGCGGTGAGAGCGAAGCCGGAAAAACCGAGGGTCGTTCCGGCGTCGGAGGTGTGATATTTGCCGGGTAAGGCGGAGCCGCCACCCGGCATGATGTTAAAACGTTTCCCAGTTTGCTTCAGACGCCGCCGCGACAGGCTGCGCTTTTGGCACATAGGTTTTTACCGGCGCCGCTTTGACCGCCTGGTTGCGGGTAATTTTGAACACCGCCACCGCTTCGTTCAGGCGTGCAGCCTGATCTTCCAGCGCCGCCGCCGCGGCCGCAGACTCCTCCACCAGTGAGGCGTTCTGCTGGGTCACGCGGTCCATCTCGGCTACCGCCTGGCCCACCTGGTCGATACCGCGGCTCTGCTCGTCAGAGGCCGAAGCAATTTCGCCCATAATGTCGGTGACGCGAGTAACCGCATTGACGATCTCAGCCATCGTGGCCCCGGCTTCGTTAACCAGCTGCGAGCCCGCGTTCACGCGTTCGCCGGAGTCATCGATCAACGCTTTGATCTCTTTCGCCGCCTGAGCGCTGCGCTGCGCAAGGGTACGCACTTCCCCTGCCACCACCGCAAAACCACGGCCCTGCTCGCCCGCACGCGCGGCTTCCACCGCCGCGTTCAGCGCCAGAATATTCGTCTGGAAGGCAATCCCGTCGATCACGTTGGTAATTTGCGCAATTTTGCTGGAGCTGGTGGCGATTTCGTCCATCGTCCGCACGACGCCTTCCACCACGTGACCGCCCTTCTTCGCCGTTGAGGAGGCATCCAGCGCCAGACGGGAAGCCTGACGCGCGTTATCGGCGTTCTGCTTCACGGTTGCCGTCAGCTGTTCCATGCTGGCTGCCGTCTCTTCCA
>NZ_KV787822.1:0-38220 GCF_001807145.1 Enterobacter sp. HMSC16D10 | reverse complement strand
TCAGCTGTTCCATGCTGGCTGCCGTCTCTTCCAGAGACGCGGCCTGCTGCTCGGTACGGGAAGAGAGATCGTTACTGCCTGCGGAGATTTCGCCTGCACCGGTGTAAATCGTATCTGCGCCTTCGCGCACCACGCCCACGGTGTTCGCCAGCGAAGTTTGCATCTCCTGCACGTTACGCGCCAGGATGGCCATTTCATTTTTACCGTCTGCCTGAATCGGCTGGGTGAGATCGCCTGCCGCAATGGCGCGAATATGGTTAATCACCTCTTCCAGCGGCAGCAGCAGCACGCGGCGCATCGCAATCCAGCTGGAGATAATCACCACGATCACCAGCAGCATGACCGCAGAGAGGATCCACAGGATGCGCTTGTAATCACTTTCGTTATCCTGAATGCCTTTATCCGTGAGCGCGGCCTGCGCTTCACGCCATTCACGATAAACCGTCTGCATCGCATTCTGTTTTTGTTCGGCATTCTGCTTAAACATATCTTCCAGATTGCCCTGGCTCAGCAGAACATTCATTTGCGTCAGCGTTGCGGAGTAAATGCGGTACTGCTCTTCGAGTTGGTTGGTCAGGTTCTCATCCAGGCCTGGCGTATTCGGCAAGGCATAGTATTTATCGTAATGAACCTGGGCTTCAGTCAGCAGATTTTTCGCCGTGGTCACCAGCTCATTCAGCTGACCGCCGTTAATTTGCGAGGCCATGCTGCTTTGCAGGCGCAGCATCCCGCGGTTCAGGGTGACGCGCGCCTGGTTCAGACTGATCCACGCATCGGTAAACTCCGCCACGTTCTTGCTGGAGAGCTGCGACACGGTAAAGTTGTCTTTATCGTTATTCAGGGCGTTGATAAAGATACCGGCGGAAATCACTTGCATGATGCCGAGCACAAGCAGCACCGAAATCAGAAGGGTAATGACTTTTATACGTTTAAACATGCGTTGCCTTTGTTATATGCAGGTTTGTCTGACGTGGATATATCGGCAGGTGCAGCGGGTTGTTTACTGTTTCTCCACCTTTAAAAAGTTTCGAAACCACTTTCCTGAACCCATTCAGAGAGTTAAATCGGATATTTTTTTGTGATCTGCATCTCACTTTTACCCGTCCCTCTAAAGGGTTATAGCGTCGCTTATAAGATGCATTTAATATGCATCTTATATTATTGATGATGAGGTAACTGCTATGGCCTTTCGCGACCAACCCCTGGGCGAGCTGGCGCTCTCCATTCCTCGCGCTTCTGCGCTTTTTCGCAAATACGATATGGACTACTGCTGCGGCGGTAAGCAAACCCTGGCACGGGCGGCCTTACGCAAAGAGCTGAACGTTGAGGTGATTGAAGCCGAGCTGGCGAAGCTGGCCGAGCAGCCCGTCGACAAAGACTGGCGAACCACTCCGCTCGCGGAAATCATCGACCATATCATCGTGCGTTACCATGACCGTCACCGTGAACAGCTGCCTGAGCTGATCCTGCAGGCGACCAAAGTCGAGCGCGTTCATGCCGACAAACCTTCCGTACCGCGCGGTCTGGCGAAATACCTGACCCTGCTGCACGAAGAGCTTTCCAGCCACATGATGAAAGAAGAGCAGATCCTCTTCCCGATGATTAAACAGGGAATGGGAAGCCAGGCGATGGGGCCCATCAGCGTGATGGAAAGCGAGCATGATGACGCGGGCGAACTGCTGGAAGTGATCAAACACACCACCCACAACGTCACGCCGCCGCCAGAAGCGTGCACAACGTGGAAAGCGATGTACAACGGCATTAACGAGATGATTGACGACCTGATGGAACACATCAGCCTTGAGAACAACGTTCTGTTCCCGCGGGCATTAGCGGGGGAATAAAAAAGCCCGGTGGCGCTAGCGCTTACCGGGCCTGCAAGGTCCTCGAACGTAGGCCGGGTAAGCGTCAGCGCCACCCGGCAACATGCTTAACGCATGCCAGCCATCCGTTTCTTACCGATAAACATCCAGCCCAGCCCCAGCGCGATAAACCACAGCGGCGTGACGATCAGCGCCTGACGGGTATCATCTTCCAGCGTCAGCAGAACCAGCACGAAGACGAAGAACGCCATGCATACCCAGCACATCAGCTTGCCCAGCGGCATCTTGTAGATCGATTTTTCATGCAGGTGTGGGCGTTGTTTGCGGTACACCAGATAGGAACAGAGGATGATGGTCCAGACGAACATAAACAGGATCGCTGAGACCGTGGTAATCATGGTGAACGCGCCAATCACGCTTGGGTTTACGTAGAGCATCACCACGCCGCCCAGCAGGCACATGCAGGAGAAGGTCAGCCCTTTCGCAGGTACCGCACGCTTAGACAGCTTGGCGAACGCGCTCGGCGCCACGCCTTCCTGCGCCAGACCAAACAGCATACGGCTGGTTGAGAACACGCCGCTGTTCGCGGAAGACGCCGCTGAGGTCAGCACCACAAAGTTAATCAGGCTCGCTGCCGCAGGCAGCCCCACCAGCACGAACAGCTCAACGAACGGGCTCTTGCTTGGCACCACCGAGCTCCACGGCGTCACGGACATAATGATGATCAGCGCGAAGACGTAGAACATGATGATACGCACCGGAATGGAGTTGATGGCGCGCGGGAGAGACTTCTCCGGATCTTTGGTTTCCGCAGCGGTCGTTCCGACAAGCTCAATCCCTACAAACGCGAACACCGCAATCTGGAAGCCAGCAAAGAAGCCGCTAATGCCTTTCGGGAACCAGCCTCCATCATTCCACAGATGGGTAAACGACGCCTGAACGCCGGTTGGTGACTGGAAGTGGGTGAGCACCATCACCAGGCCTACTACGATGAGCCCAACGATGGCCACGATTTTGATCATCGCGAACCAGAACTCCATCTCACCGAACATTTTAACGGTGGCGAGGTTCAGGCTCAGCAGCAGAACAATAACCGCCAGCGAGGCCACCCAGTCCGACAGCCCGGGGAACCAGAACTGCGCATAGGCGGTTATCGCCACGACGTCCGCCATACCGGTCACGACCCAGCAGAACCAGTAGGTCCAGCCGGTGAAATAGCCCGCCCATGGCCCGAGCAGGTCTGAAGCGAAGTCGCTGAAGGATTTGTATTCGAGGTTCGAGAGCAGCAGCTCACCCATTGCACGCATCACGAAGAACAGCATAAAACCGATAATCATATAAACGAATATGATTGACGGTCCGGCGAGACTGATGGTTTTGCCTGACCCCATAAACAGCCCGGTACCGATGGCACCCCCAATAGCAATGAGCTGAATATGACGGTTTGTGAGATTGCGCCGTAGCGACTGTTCAGACGACGCCTCTTCGTCGGCGACGACTTTGACCTGATCTACCATGTGATATTTTCCTGTTTATGCCTGTCTGTGTTGTTAAGGCTCTTCTGGCCTTTAAATACGTCAAAAAAATGACGTTCCCTTGTTAGGGCTAATCGATATTAGGTAAGAATCGGCGGGATGAATACTATGATTTAGATATTATGTTAATAATATGTTGAAAGTGAGTGTCATATCACTCATGCAGCGCGAAACAGCTCACAAAAATACACGCAACAGTTTCGTTTGCAAGATAAAATATTGATTCCGACTTAACTATAGGTTTTCACGCTATTTTCCCCTCCCCAACCGGGGAGAGGAAATAAGAAAAGTCGATTACAGAATTTCCAGCAGCTCGACTTCAAAGACCAGAGTGCTGAATGGCGGGATGGACGCGCCAGCGCCGCGCTCGCCGTAAGCCAGGTTGTGCGGGATAGTCAGTTCCCATTTGGAACCGACTGGCATCAGGGTCAGCGCTTCGATCCAGCCCGCGATAACGCCATTCACCGGGAACTCAGCCGGTTCGCCGCGCGCGACGGAGCTGTCGAAGACGGTACCGTCGATCAGCTTACCGGTGTAGTGTACGCGAACGTGGTCGGTACGCGCCGGGATTGCGCCATCGCCCTGATTGATCACGCGGAACTGCAGACCAGACTCGGTGCTGTTCACGCCTTCACGCTCACGGTTCTCTTCCAGATATTTCACACCTTCGGCGGCCATCTCTTCAAAGCGCGCGCGACGCACGGCGTCAGCACGCTCGTGGATTTCACGCAGCGCACGGTGCACAACGTCAACCGGAACGGCAGGCTGTTTACCTTCCAGCGCGTCAGCGATACCCGCCACCAGCGCTTCAGGTAACAGACCTTCCAGGCCGGATTCGCTCAGCTGCTGTCCTACCTGCAAGCCGATACCGTAACTTGCCTGCGCTTCGATAGTGTCAAAAGTCGGGGTGGTCATGGGTTTTCCTTCCATCACATTTAAAGTAGCGGGCAGCATATCAGCCATGCCCTTATGGGTAAAACTTTGTCTGAAGTTAAGGTGACAAACCGCGACGAAACAGAAACAATAGAGAGAACCAGGATTAATCCCGAACTGATGTCACGGATGTCGGGTTTACTACGCCGTTCAGGCAGTTAGCAAACTATACTTCGGGGCACAGGATAAAAAATACGCGGAGCAGGAGGAGTGCCATGCCCGGGCGATTTGAACTGAAACCTACCCTGGCGAAAATCTGGCAGGCGCCGGACAATTTTCGCATCATGGATCCGCTGCCTCCTCTGCATCGCAGAGGGATCATCATTGGTGCGCTGATGGTGATTGTGGGCTTCCTGCTTCCTTCCGGTGGCGATGATGTTGATACTGCCCCCGTCACCCGCAATGCTCAGCTGGACCTTCAGTCGCAAACGCGACCGCAGCCTGACGCACAGCCGATGCAGACGCAGCTCGTTACCCCGTCTAACGATCCGGGTCAGGTCGCGCCGGTTGAGCCAGAGCCGATTCAGGACGAACAGCCACAGGAACAGGCCGCCGCCCCGTCTCAGCCTCAGACCCAACAGCCCACCGGCATTGAGCAACAGTGGCGTTCCTATCGCGTAGAGCCGGGTAAAACGCTGGCGCAGCTGTTCCGTGACCACAACCTGCCGCCGACAGACGTGTATGCCATGGCGAAGGTGGAAGGCGCGGGTAAACCGCTCAGTAACCTGCAGAATGGCCAGATGGTGCAAATTCGCCAGAATGCCAGCGGGGTGGTGACAGGATTAACGATTGATACCGGAAATGGACAACAGGTGCTGTTTACCCGCCAGACAGACGGCAGCTTTATCAGGGTACGTTAAGGGCAGGGTTCTGTAAAAAGCAAAACGCCGGCACAAGGCCGGCGTTTCAACGTGAGCAGAGTAAAAAATTACTCAGCTACAACGTTAACAACCAGTTTAGCGAACACTTCGCTGTGAACCTGGAAGTCAACTTCGTGCTCACCAGTGGTACGCAGAACGCCGTTCGGCAGACGAACTTCGCTCTTAGCCACTTTAACGCCTGCTGCAGAAACTGCATCAGCGATATCGCGGGTACCGATGGAACCGAACAGTTTACCTTCGTCGCCAGCTTTGGACGCGATGGTAACGGTGCCCAGTGCGTTGATTGCTTCAGCGCGAGCGTTAGCAGCCGCCAGAACGTCAGCCAGTTTGGCTTCCAGTTCAGCGCGACGTGCTTCGAAAAACTCTACGTTTTTCTTGGTAGCTGGAACAGCTTTACCCTGTGGAACCAGGAAGTTACGAGCGTAACCCGCTTTAACGTTTACCTGATCACCCAGGCTGCCCAGGTTTGCTACTTTATCAAGCAGAATAACTTGCATTACCTTATCCTCTTAAAGTCGTATTAATGGACCGTGCCCGATTACTGATGACGATCAGTGTACGGCAGCAGGGACAGGTAGCGAGCGCGTTTGATAGCGCGAGCCAGCTGACGCTGATATTTTGCACGAGTACCGGTGATACGGCTTGGGACAATCTTACCGCTTTCGGTGATGTAGTTTTTCAGCGTTGCGATATCTTTATAGTCGATCTCTTGAACGCCTTCCGCGGTGAAACGGCAGAACTTGCGACGACGGAAATAACGTGCCATATGGCTAGTCTCCAGAATCTATCAAATCAATCTGCTCGGCATGCAGAACCATTTTGCTCAGACCGTTCTTTGCCTTGTGGCAAGAGATGAACCCCTGAACGATTACTGCACTACCGACCGTTAAACTGTGAGTAATGGCCTGGTTTTCGTGTCCGCTAATAATAACGGGCATTTGGCACCACGCCTGCCGGTGAAACCCGGCTTCCTCTTGCACAGAACGATGCTCAAGCACGAACTGGCAATGCGGAATTCCTGATGGACTGACCTTTCGAAGGGGAGCCCTGCATACGATGCCGGACAACGCCAGACGGTTGGTCATCAGAAATTACTCTTCAGAATCCCCAGCATCAGAATCATCTGCGGTTTCGTTTGCGAAATCATCGCGACGCTCACGGCGCTCGTCTTTCGCTTTAACCATCGGAGATGCTTCGGTCACTGCGTTTTTGGTACGCATAACCATGCTGCGGATAACGGCATCGTTGAAGCGGAAGTTAGTTTCCAGCTCATCGATCACTTCCTGCGGCGCTTCAACGTTCATCAGAACGTAGTGTGCTTTGTGCAGTTTGTTGATCGGATAAGCCAGCTGACGGCGGCCCCAGTCTTCCAGACGGTGGATCGTGCCCGCTGCTGCAGTGATTGCACCAGTGTAGCGCTCGATCATACCCGGAACCTGTTCGCTCTGGTCAGGATGGACCATAAAAACGATTTCGTAATGACGCATCGAATTGCTCCTTACGGATTATTCAGCCTCCTGTCTGGGTCAGCCGAGGCCCGGGGAGGCAAGGAACGTGTTAAAGGTCGGCTGAAAAATTGACGCGTCATAATACTTGCGCGCCCCTGGAAACTCAAGCTGATTGCACAAATAATTCGCACAAAGCGCGAAGCGGGTCTAAGTGGGTGATTTAAAATTACTCACATCCGTAAGCGGTGTTTTTTTGAACAACTGCATCAGAAATGGTCACGCATCCCCGCCGGATGAGTGATTACACTTTAATCAGAGATAACCGAAACAGAAGAAGGAGCATCCCCCTCTCACAGCACGCAGTCGTGGAGCGCATATCATGAAAAAAATCGCATTAGCCATAATGGCGGCGCTTTTGCTCAGTGCAAACGCGATGGCAGCCATCAAGATAGACAGCCGACAGGCCAGAAACATGGATGATGTGCACAGCTTAGGCGTAATCTATATTAATCATAATTTCGCCACCGAAAGCGAAGCAGATCAGGCACTAAATGAAGAGACCGACGCCCAGGGCGCAACTTATTACCACGTGATGTTAATCCGTGAGCCCGGCAGCAACGGCAATATGCACGCCAGTGCAGATATTTACCGATAACGCCTTAACGCTAGCACCAGGAAAGCCAACAACGAGAACATAGCCATAGTTGACGTTGCCCCCTGCCCGGGGGCTTTTTTTGTGAATGGCTCCGGAATACCACCGGTTACAACTGTTTTTCGGTATTCCAGAGCACTTATTCACTTCTGCCCGTAATAGGCATTCGGGCCATGCTTGCGCATGAAATGCTTGTTCATCAGGTAATCATCAATGCCCTGAAGCCGTGGGTTAATGCCGCGGGCAATCCACGCCATACGTGCCACTTCCTCCATGACGACCGCATTATGGACGGCGTCGTGGGCATCTTTTCCCCAGGCGAACGGGCCGTGCTGATACACCACAATCCCCGGCGTATGCAGCGGCTCGCATTCTCCCAGCGTGTCGATAATCACCTTTCCGGTGTTGAGCTCGTACTCTCCTTCCACTTCATCCTGCGTTAATGCGCGCGTGCAGGGGATGTCGCCAAAGAAGTAGTCCGCATGTGTCGTGCCCAGCGCCGGAATCGCCAGCCCCGCCTGTGCCCAGGCGGTCGCGTGCGTGGAATGAGTATGCACCACACCGCCAAGGGACGGATAACGCCGATACAGCGCCAGATGGGTCGCCGTGTCCGAAGAAGGACGCCATTTACCGTCAACGACGTTTCCTTCAAGATCGACCACCACCATATCGTCAGCCTTCATGGTGTCATACGCCACACCGCTCGGCTTAATCACGATCAGCCCCTGCTCGCGATCGATAGCGCTGACGTTACCCCAGGTGAAGGTGACCAGGCCGTAGCGAGGCAGATCCATGTTGGCTTCAAAGACCTGCTGTTTAAGCTTAAGCATGTTCAGCCTCCAGTAATCCCGCGCGCGCCATACGCTCGCGCACCCAGTCCCGCGCCTTTGCTACTTCCGCAGCAGGGTTGTCCGACGTTTCGCTCCACATCTCAATCAGGTAAGGCCCGCAATAGCCTGTCTGCTTGAGCGTCTCGAAGCACCGTTCGAAATCCACCACCCCGGTGCCAAACGGTACGTTTTTAAACACGCCAGGACGGGTATCTTTGACGTGCACCGCCACGATATGCCCTATGCCTGCCTGCAGCTCCATCTGCACGTCGTTATCCCATGCCGACAGGTTGCCGATATCGGGATAAAGCTGGAACCACGGGTTGTTCAGATAGTGCGCGTAGCCCAGCGCCTTACTGATGGAGTTCATCAGCGGGTAATCCATGATCTCCATTGCCAGCGTGACCTGCGCACGGCTGGCCATCTCAACGCTCTCTTTCAGACCATCACGGAAACGACGGCGCGTTTCATCGTTAGCTTCCTGATAGTAAACGTCATAACCCGCCAGCTGGATCACGCGGATACCCACGTCCTGCGCAAAGCGGATGGCTTTACGCATGATCTCCAGCCCCTGCGCGCGCACGGCATCATCTTCGCTGCCGAGCGGAAAACGACGATGAGCGCTCAGGCACATGGACGGCACGCGCACGCCCGTTTCCGCGATGGCGCTTACCAGTGCCAGGCGCTGTTCGCGGCTCCAGTCGAGGCGAGCAAGACGCTCGTCCGTCTCATCCACCGACATTTCGACAAAATCGAAGCCCAGCTGTTTTGCGAGCTGTAACCGCTCCAGCCAGCACTCCCCCGCAGGGAGTGCCTTTTCATAGATGCCAAGCGGGACCTGTTTTGACAACATACCCGCTCCTTAGCCCCAAAGCTGAGCGATTGAGCGTTTGAACTGACGCGCGGCTTCCACGGGAGACGCCGCATCACGAATGCTGCGACCGGCAATAAAGACGTGAATCGGAATGCCCTTGAACAGCGGCAGATCTTCCAGCGCCAGACCGCCAGTGACGGTCACTTTGAAACCCATATCGGCCAGACGTTTGATGGCGCTGATATCCGCCTCGCCCCACGCCACACCTGCGGCCTGCGCATCACGGCTGCGGTGATATACCACCTGCTGAATGCCCGCGTCGCGCCACTCCTGGGCCTGCTCCCAGGTCCAGAAGCCGGTCAGCTCAATCTGCACGTCGCCGTTAAACTCTTTTGCCACGTCCAGCGCGCCTTTGGCGGTGTTGATATCCGCACAGCAGATCACGGTGACCCAGTCGGCGTTGGCTTCGAAGCACATGCGGGAGAGGATTTTGCCTGCGTCGGCGATTTTGGCATCCGCCAGCACGATTTTATGCGGATAGAGCGCTTTCAGGTCACGAACCGCACGAACGCCTTCGCCCACGCACAGAATGGTGCCCACTTCGATGATGTCCACTTCTTCCGCAATCAGGCGGGTGGTTTCGTAAGCGTGAGACAGCGTTTGGTTATCCAGCGCAACTTGCAACATGGGTAATGACATATTCAATTCCTCTTAAACGGCCGCCGCAGTGGCGTTATCAATTAAATCCAGCACGTCCTGCGCGGTGCGGCAGGCGCGTAAACGGTCAAAATTGGCTTCGTCATCAAACAGATTGACGATCTGCATGATGCCCACCTCCTGGTGGGTATTGGCATCGACAGCCGCCATAGTGATAAGGATGTCGACCGGGTCGTTATCTTCGTGGTTAAACACCAGCGGCGTTTTCAGCGTCACCAGCGCGAAGCCGGTTTTCTTAACGCCCTCTTCCGGGCGGCCATGCGGCATCGCCAGGCCTGGCGCAATCACAAAGTAAGGGCCATGCTGCGCCACGCCATCCAGAATCGCCTGGTAGTAACGCGGCTCGACAACGTCAGCCTTAACCAGCAGATCCACACTCAGCTTCACCGCTTCCTGCCAGGTACTGGCTTCGGCCTGTAAAAGGATGGAGTTATTCTCTGCCAGCGAATCACGTAGTTTCATGTGGCGTCCTTACTTCACGTCTTGTGGGAAGTGTTCTTTGATCACTTCCAGCAGTTTTGGTCCGAAATCCGCAGGCGACAGCATGTTGCGTACGCCCACCACATATTTATTACCCGACACACTAATTTCGCCGGCGATATGAGTAGAGGCGATGATGATGTCCGCGCCGTTCAGCTCACTTTTGTATTCACCCACTGCGCAGCTGTTCACCGTGTGGTCGATGTTGGACTGGGTTAAAAACTGGTCCACTTTCATCTTCATGATCATGGAGCTGCCTTGCCCATTACCACACACAGCCAGGATACGTACGGTCATAATCGAAACTCCTTAATGAGCAGACACTTCTGCTGTTTGTTTTTCCGCATCTTCTTCAGCTCGCAGCGAACGGCCAGCGAAGAACATATAAGCCAGAGCAATCAGGATGATGATGGCCATAAAGATCAGTCCGATGGAGGCAAAACCCTGCATCATCGGCGGTGCCAGAATTGACCAGTCCGCCATGCCCATCCAGGCGCTCATACCGGTGAGCTTGACCGCCCACACGCAGCCAAAGATTTCAACCATGCCCATTACCAGGCAGATCTTGAGCGCCGCGCGCCAGCCGCCGAAGTGGTTAGCGAATACGCCGATGGTGGCGTTGGAGAAGAACATCGGGATAAAGCCCGGAATAATCAGGATTGAGGAGCCGCAGCCGACCAGGATACCCACCGCAATCAGCTGGCCGATGGTGCCCCACATAAAGCCCCAGACCACCGCGTTTGGCGCGAAGCTATAGATAGCGGCACAGTCGATGGCCAGTACCGCGCCAGGAATCAGGCGCTGAGAGATACCGTTGAAAGCTTCAGACAGTTCGGCGACGAACATACGCACGCCCTGAGTAATGATGAAAATAGCCACGGCGAAAGAGAAACCGGTCTGCAGGATGTAAACCGTCCAGTGGGTTTTCCCCGCCATCGCCTGCACCACATCAATACCGAAGGAGAGCAGAATGGCGCCGAAGAAGAGGGTCATCACAATCGCGGTCGACACGATGTTGTCATGGAAGATATTCAGCCAGCCAGGCAGCTTAAGGTCTTCAACACTCTCTTCTTTTTTACCCAGGTACGGCGCAACTTTATAAGCAATCCAGGCAGCAAACTGTTGCTGGTGACCGATGGAAAAACCGCAACCGTCGGTCACTATCTGGGTTGGCTTGTACATCATGTTGGAGGTGATACCCCAGTAGAGCGAGACCAGCACCGCGGTGCAGATAATCGTGGTCCACATTGGGTAACCGAAGATATAGAGAGAAACCGCAATCAGCCCCGCCTGCTGGAACATAATGTGCCCGGTGAGCATGATGGTGCGAATACCGGTAATGCGGCGCAGCAGAACATAGATAATGTTCAGCGCCAGCGCGAGCAGAACGGCGTAACCTACCCAGCTATAGGCATCACCCATACGATCGATGGTCGCCATCATTGAGGCGTAGGTATCAGAGATAGCCCCATTAATGCCATACACTTCCGACATTTTGGCAACGACTGGCTTAAACGTGCTGGTCAGTATGCCCGACCCCGCCTGCAACAGCATGAAACCGATAATGGTTTTGATGGTGCCTTTAATAATCACGCTGACGCTTTTACGCAGCAGGATATATCCCAGGCACGTCACGATACCCAGCAACAGCGGGGCGTTGGTCATTACCTGATTAAAGAAAACGGTAAAGACGTTGTAGAGGATCTCCATAACTCTCTCCAGAAATGAGAACACGAGGGGCAATCCCTGTGCGGTTGGTGCCATCACTCTATTAATCACAAATAATCACCACAAGATTGAATTTGATTATTTGTGGCGCATCACGCAATTTATTTCCCTTCAGTTAGTAATGATTTTCACTACCGCACAAAAGAAATGAATTAGTCCTTATAATTCATGAAATTAATGTTTATTACGCGATAATCTAACAAGTAACAAGCAGAGAGTCTGTGACGTTGAGCAGATAAAATTCCGCATTTTCGCTATTGCAAAACGCGTAAAATGGTGCCAGCATTAATCACAACGAATCACAATGTGATTACTTTTGATTAAAACCAGGAGTCAAAACGATGAGTAAAGTGAACACCATCACCCGTGAATCATGGATTCTGAGCACCTTTCCGGAGTGGGGTAGCTGGCTGAACGAAGAAATCGAGCAGGAACAGGTTGCTCCTGGCACGTTTGCAATGTGGTGGCTGGGCTGCACCGGGATCTGGCTGAAATCAGAAGGTGGCGCCAATATCTGCGTCGATTTCTGGTGCGGCACCGGCAAACAGAGCCACGGTAACCCGCTGATGAAAAAAGGCCACCAGATGCAGCGTATGGCCGGCGTTGAAAAACTCCAGCCGAACCTGCGTACTACACCGTTTGTGCTTGATCCTTTTGCCATTCGTCAGATCGATGCCGTACTCTCTACCCACGATCACAACGACCATATTGATGTAAACGTGGCGGCAGCGGTGATGCAAAACTGCGCGGACGATGTGCCGTTTATCGGGCCGCAGACCTGCGTGGATCTCTGGATTGGCTGGGGTGTGCCGAAAGAGCGCTGCATCGTGATGAAACCGGGCGACGTGGTGAAAATCAAAGACATTGAAATCCATGCTCTTGATGCCTTTGACCGTACCGCTCTGATTACGCTGCCGGCCGATCAAAAAGCGGCAGGTGTACTGCCAGACGGCATGGACGAGCGCGCGGTGAACTACCTGTTCAAAACGCCGGGCGGCTCCCTGTATCACAGCGGTGACTCCCACTACTCCAACTACTACGCTAAGCACGGTAACGAGCATCAGATTGACGTGGCTCTGGGCTCCTACGGCGAGAACCCGCGCGGTATTACGGATAAAATGACCAGCGCCGACATGCTGCGCATGGCGGAAGCGCTGAACACCAAAGTCGTTATTCCGTTCCACCACGATATCTGGTCAAACTTCCAGGCCGATCCGCAGGAAATCCGCGTGTTGTGGGAGATGAAAAAAGACCGCCTGAAGTACGGCTTCAAGCCATTTATCTGGCAGGTAGGCGGCAAGTTCACCTGGCCGCTGGACAAAGACAATCTTGAGTACCACTACCCGCGTGGTTTCGATGATTGCTTCACCATTGAGCCTGACCTGCCGTTTAAGTCCTTCCTCTGATTCCGAGGCCACATCGCCAGACTTGTGTCTGGCGATTTCATATTTATTTTAGTAATTTCACGCTATTTCAAATATCATCTTTTCAAATCAATTCTTATCGGAATAGCTCATGACGGAAGCGCAACGGCATCAAATTTTACTGGAACTCCTGGCGCAAACAGGGTTTATCACCGTCGAGAAAGTGATCGAACGTTTAGGGATTTCCCCTGCCACCGCGCGGCGAGACATTAACAAGCTGGATGAAAGCGGCAAGCTGAAAAAAGTTCGCAACGGTGCGGAAGCCATTAGCCAGCAGCGCCCCCGCTGGACGCCGATGAACATTCATCAGGCGCAGAATCACGATGAAAAAGTGCGGATCGCCAGAGCCGCGTCGCAGCTGGTGAATCCCGGTGAGAGCGTCGTTATCAACTGCGGCTCTACGGCGTTTTTGCTGGGCCGCGAGATGTGCGGCAAGCCGGTGCAAATCATCACGAACTACTTACCGCTCGCCAACTATCTCATCGATCAGGAGCATGAGAGCGTGGTGATCATGGGTGGTCAGTACAATAAAAGTCAGTCGATTACGCTTAGCCCACAGGACAGCGAAAACAGTCTCTACGCCGGACACTGGATGTTTACCAGCGGCAAAGGCCTGACCGCTGAAGGTTTGTATAAAACCGATATGCTGACCGCGATGGCGGAACAAAACATGCTCAACGTGGTAGGCAAACTCGTGGTGCTGGTCGACAGCAGTAAAGTCGGTGAACGCGCAGGCATGCTGTTCAGCCGCGCAGAACAGATCGACCTGGTGATCACCGGCAAAGGGGCTAACCCCGAGATCCTCCAGAAGCTGGAAGATCAGGGAGTAAAAGTGCTGCGCGTTTAAAGGTGCTGGCGGAAAAACGCTACCGTGGCGTCCAGCGCCGCTGGCGTAATGCGGTGGCGAACGCCTGATTCCCACAAACAGGTCAGATTACCGTCCAGCCCTTCCTTCTTTAACGCCTGCTGCAGGCGGAAGGTACCGTCAGGTGGCACCACATCATCCGCGTCACCGTGCCACAGCAAAAGCGGGCGATCTGCGAGGCGCGGCAATGCCCGGGTTACTTCCCACTCTTCCAGCCTCGCGGTGATTTCCGCTAAATCCTGAGGGGGAAAAAGGGTCTTCGCCAGCGAGGTAAAATAACCCGAGCCCATCAGACAGGCGACCGACTTCACTTCTGGATGGTGCGTCATGATCCCCAGGGCTGTCATACCGCCCATCGACGCCCCGGCCACGGCCAGACGATGCTCGGCCACCAGCCCTGCCTCATAAAGCGCATCGCGCAACCCGGCAAACTCGGTCAGACTCCCGTGCAGTATGTGCCAGAACTGCCCAAGGCGCGCCTGCTCATTACCCATAAATCGTGCGCCGTGGTCAGGCGCATCCGGCATCACCACGCGAAAACCTGCCTGCGCCAGCGCGACCGCAAAGTAACTGTAAACCAGCTTCGATGAGGTAAATCCATGATAAAAAACCACAACAGGCAGCGGTTTATCACGTTTACCCGCTGGCATAGCGTGTAAAATTTCATGGTCGCCGAGATGGCGTATTTCAATTTCAATCATTGTCGACCCTGCACGAATGGATGATCCATAATGTTGAGAACTGGATTACGGTTTCAGGCTATTTTCATTCGAAAATTACGTCCCAGCTAACACTTCGGGAACATTCCCCCAAAACTAAATTCACAGACAACTACACTATGGCTATCAGGAAACGAGATATGGTTATGCACAGGTTTGCTGCTTTATTGCTGGTGTTTCTGCTTAGCGGCTGTAGCGCACTGCAGGGAACACGGCAACCCGCTCCCCCGGTTGCCGATCATCCGCAGGAGATTCGTCGTAATCAGACGGAAGGATTACAACGAATGGGCACCGTCTCCGCGCTGGTTCGCGGTTCGCCGGATGACGCAGAAGAGGCAATAAAGGCACAAGCCGTCGCCGCCAAAGCAGATTATTACGTCATTATTATGATCGACGAAACCATCATAACGGGACAGTGGTATTCACAGGCCATTTTGTACCGAAAATAATGGTTTACCTTTGAACGACATTTACACTGCTTTGCGTCCATAGACATTTTCCTGTCCACAATAAACTCCATGCCAGCGACAAGGAATGGGGGTTTATTCGCGAAGGATTGCCCGGCGGATACCGGAAATATGTGAAATGGAGCTGACGATGAAACGAACTCTTGCTTTGACCTCTCTGTTGCTCTCCGCAGGCCTGGTGAGCACCACCGCGCAGTCAGCAGAATTCGCCAGTGCTGACTGTGTAACTGGCCTGAATGAAATTGGCCAGATCTCCGTGAATAATATCTCGGGGAGCCCGCAAGACGTTGAACGCGTCGTGGCATTAAAGGCCGATGAGCAGGGTGCTTCATGGTATCGCATCATCCAGATGCAGGAAGATAACCATATCGACCACTGGCGGGTACAGGCCATTCTCTACGTGTAAACTCCCTCCTGATAAAAGCCACTTATTTTTAGTGGCTTTTCGCTTTTGCAAATTTTTTATCTTATTAAAAACCAATCAATAACAACAAAATAACATTTTGTTACATTAATTCAGTAAACGTAATCTCCGCTCTGCCGTTGAAGAACCATACCTATTCAATGATGAGCAATTTATGATCAACGTTTTTCGCCGTGCAGGCCTGGGGGCGAAGCTGTCGCTGCTTACGGGCGTCAGTGTCGCCACGCTGTTTCTGCTTTTCACTTTTCTGCTCAGTCAAAAAGCCAGCCAGCAGCTTGAAGCCCTTGCGGTAGAAGACCTGCACAATCAGTCCACCGGCATGGTCGACATGGTGCAGATGTTTAACACCAGCCTGAGTGAAGAGGTTGAGAGTTATACCCGGCTGTTTACCACTTTTTTACCGCAGCCACTGAATATTGATACTTCCCAGGCTCAGACGATTAACGGACTCAGCGTCCCGCTTCTGAAAGGCGGTGACACCGGACTGCATCAAAACAACACCCTGTCTGACGAGTTCCTGAACCGTACGGGAGCCATTTCGACGCTATTTGTACGCAGCGGTAATGACTTTGTTCGCGTAGCCACCTCCCTGCGCAAAGAGAATGGCGAGCGGGCGATGGGCACCGTGCTGGATACCGCCAGCCCGGCCTTTGCCGCCGTCAACAGAGGGGAAGTCTACCGCGGACTGGCGCTGCTGTTTGGCAAACGCTATATCACCCAGTATCAGCCGGTTAAAAACGCCGAAGGACAGGTCATTGCGATCGTCTTTGTTGGCGTGGACATTACGCACTCCTGGAACGTCATGCGCGAGAAAATCCTCACCCGCCGCCTGGGCGAGAGCGGTCACTTCTTCGTGCTGGATCGCAGCAACGGCAAAACGCGCGGGCAATACCTGTTCCATGCCGGTGAAGAGGGGCAGTTGCCGAAGTGGGACGACGCGACGCAGCAGCAGCTTCTGGGTGACAAGCCCGGCACCCTGGAACGCGTAAGCGACGACGGCCGCACGCTTAAAATGGCGTATACCCCGCTGCCAGGCTGGAACTGGACTATCGTGGGCGAAGTGGATAAATCGGTGCTGCTCTCAAGCGTTACCGCCATGCGCGATCGCTTCCTGCTGGCCGGCGTGGTCTTGTCTATCCTCTTTGCTGGTCTGTTTGTGGTCCTTATTCGCCGTGTGCTGACCCGACCGCTGAGCAATGTGATTCATCTTGCCCGGCAATATGCTGCAGGGGATCTCCGTTCCAGCCTGCCCGTGACGCGTCAGGACGAGGTCGGCCAGCTGATCGACGCCATTAACGGCATCGGCGGCGGCCTGCAAAAAATTGTTCTGCAGGTTCGCGAGGCCGCAGGCGAGATCCATTTGGGTACTAACGCGCTGGCTTCCGATACCGGCGAGATTTCTGAGCAGATCAACAAGCAGGCCAGCAGCGTGGAAGAGACCTCCGCCAGCATGGAGCAGCTGGCCGCCACCGTACAGCAAAATGCCGCCAACATGGAGCAAACGCAGCAGCTGGTGGGTGAAACCTCCCTCGCGGTCCATCAGGGCGGTGAGACGGTCACCCATGCCGTGTCGACCATGGACGACATTCGCGAGGCGTCAAAACGCATCGAAGACATCACGCGCGTGATTGAGTCCATCGCTTTCCAGACCAATATCCTGGCGCTGAATGCGGCAGTGGAAGCGGCCCGCGCGGGCGAGCATGGGAAAGGGTTTGCGGTGGTTGCGCAGGAAGTTCGCGCCCTGGCCGGACGCAGCGCTAACGCGGTGAAGGAGATTGAACAGCTGATTGGCGATACGCTCAGGAAAGTGAGCGAAGGCCATGCGCTGTCTGAACAGACGCGCCTGGCGATGGATGACATCATCATTCATATCGATAACATCAGCCAGCTGGTCACCGAGATTAACCATGCCTCACGCGAGCAGTCCGCAGGGATTGGCCAGGTGAATCTCGCCATGACCCACATTGGCGAAGCGTCGCATATTAATGCGGATCGTATCTCACGCAGCGAACAAACCGCTCAAACGCTGCGCGAGAAGGGGTCACATCTGGCTCAACTGGTGAGTCTGTTCCAGCTAAAAGACTAACCGACTCTGCCCGTCGCACGCAGCAGCAGGTCATTTTGCACCTGCTCGCTCATCAGCGTACCGCCACGGGTATCCAGCATCATGCGGCACCACGCCTGCGCCACCGGGGGCGATGCGTGCCGCAGCATTTCGCTTCCGGCACCCAGCAGGAAAAGCTGCTGCGCAATTTCCCGCCCCTGCGCCTCCTGCGGTTTACGCAGTTTTTGCTGAAGCTGTCGCCAGCTGCGGTCGAAGTGTCTGTCCTGCCCTTTTACCTGTGCAAACTCATCGGCAAGCAGATCGTGAATACCCGGCTGCTTCGCCAGCACGCGCAGCACGTCCAGGCACATGATATTGCCGGCCCCTTCCCAGATGCTGTTCACCGGCATCTCGCGATACAGGCGGGGAAGTTCGCTCTCCTCGCAGTACCCGACTCCGCCCAGCACCTCCATCGCTTCCGCCACAAACGGGATGCCCGCTTTGCACACGCTAAATTTCGCGGCCGGGGTAAACAGCCGCGCCCATGCCGCTTCCTGGGGATCCGCGCGTTTATCCCACGCCCGGGCCAGGCGGAACAGCAGCGCCGTTTGCCCCTCCAGCACCAGCGCCATCCGGCTTAACACCTCACGCATGAGCGGCTGATCGATAAGATTTTTGCCGAAGGTCTGACGCTGATGCGCGTGGTACAGCGCCACGGACAGCGCCCGACGCATGAGTCCGTGGCTGTCCAGCGCGCAGTCAAAGCGCGTCAGGCCGCCCATTTTGAGGATCTGCCGTACCCCTTCGCCCTCTTCCCCCAGCAGCCAGCCGGAGGCATCAAGAAACTCTACCTCGCTGCTGGCGTTGGAGCGGTTCCCGAGCTTGTCCTTAAGGCGCTCCAGCCGGACGGCGTTGCGCTGTCCGTCAGGTAAAAAGCGCGGCACAAAAAAGCAGGACAACCCGCCCTTCGCCTGTGCCAGCACCAGATGCGCATCGCTTTGCGGGACGGAGAAAAACCATTTATGGCCCACCAGCCGGTAGCTGCCGTCGCTGCATTTTTCCGCTTTGGTGGTGTTGCTCAGCACGTCCGAGCCGCCCTGTTTTTCCGTCATCCCCATACCGATCAGCAGGCCGCGTTTTTGCGCGCCAGGCGCCAGATGAGGATCGTAGCGATCGCTGAGCAGCGGCGTCAGCCAGTCGTGAAATAGTTTAGGGAGCGCCTGCTGCAGGAGCGGTGTCGCGGCAAACGTCATGGTGACGGGACAAAGCGTGCCTGCCTCAACCTGAGCATGAAGCACAAAGCGTGCGGCCCGGGCGACAAACGCCCCTTTACGCGCCTCCTCTTCCCATGCCAGGTTATGTACCCGATTGGCACACAGCCCCTGCATAAGCAGGTGCCATGCCGGGTGAAAGCGAACGTCATCCAGTCGCTCTCCGGTGGCGTCATAGCGAAGCAACTCCGGCGGATTCACGTTCGCCAGCCTGCCCAGCTCCAGCGACTCTGCGGTACCTAACTGCTGCCCGATGCTGGCGAGCAGTTCGATATCCCACTCGGCACCCTCACGCGAGACTGCGTCACGCAGCGCGCAGTCCGAGAGAAAAAGGTTGCTGTTAGAGAGTGGTGCAGGTTGATTGAAAACGGTAAGAGTCTGCCAGTGCATACTGTCTCCCTCCTTCAGTGGCAATGACGATAAGTATGGACAGACCGCGCACACGCTGCATGGGAGGGGAGTCACACGTTCACGATCCCGCTGATATCATTCGTGAAATAGCTCACAGAACATAAGAATAAACTATTTCATGACTTCGCTTTTGTTGAATAATTTATTCTCACCCCCTTTCAGTGAGGAAAGTTATGCAACCGGATGCGCACAAGCGAGCATTAATTGCCGGCTCCATTGGTAACTTTATCGAGTGGTATGAGTTTGCGGTCTACGGTTTTCTGGCGACCGTCATTGCGAAGAACTTCTTTCAGCTTGAAGGGGAAGCGGGGCTTACCAGCCTGATCCTCACCTACGCCTCATTTGCCATCGCCTTCTTCTTCCGTCCGCTGGGTGCGGTGGTGTTTGGCCGCATCGGTGACCGAATTGGCCGTAAGCCGACGCTTATTATTGTGCTGGTGCTGATGACGCTGGCTACCGCCGCCATCGGCATTGTGCCGGTCTACGCCAGCATCGGGATTGCCGCACCGCTGATCGTTACGCTGCTTCGGATCCTGCAGGGGCTGTTCGCGGGCGGCGAGTACGGCGGTGCAGTCTCGCTGATGACGGAGTTCGCCCCGCGAGGCAAGCGCGGGCTCTATGGTGCCTGGCAGTCCTTTACCGTGGCGCTGGGGCTGTTAGCGGGCGCCGGCATCGTGGCGCTGCTCTCCGCACTCCTCACGCCTGAAGCCCTGCACGACTGGGGCTGGCGCATTCCTTTCTTCCTGGCGCTGCCCATGGGCGCTGTTGCGCTGTGGCTTCGCGTCAGCATGGAGGAGACACCCAGCTTTGTGCAGCAGCAGGACAAACCGGCCGTCGCTCAGGCGGACATTGCCGCCACGCTCCGGGCCATCGTGATGGGGATTGGCCGCGTGATGGTCTGGTCTGCGGCGGGGTACACCTACCTGGTGATTATGCCGACCTATCTGCAGTCGGCGCTGCACACCGGGTTTAATCAGGCGCTGTTGATCGCAGTGATTTCGAACGTTGGGTTTGCGCTGACGATCATTCCGTCGGGGATCCTGAGCGATAGGATCGGGCGTCGCACGGTGATGATTATCGCCACCGCGCTGCTGCTGATCCTCGCCCTGCCGCTGCTGAAACTTCTGCAGGCGGAGTCCAGCACGCTGGCGGTGAAAGCGATAGTAGTATTGATTGCGGGCGGTCTGGTGGGCATGCTGGCGGGGCCGGGCCCGGCGATGCTCTCTGAGATGTTCCCGACCCGCGTGCGCTATACGGGGCTGGGGCTGGCCTATTCGTTATCGAACGCGATTTTCTCGGGATGCGCAGGGTTAATCATAACCGGGCTGATTAAGCAGACGGGCAATCTGGATATTCCGGCGTACTACGTGATGGCGACGGCAGTAGTGAGTATTTTCGCGCTGATGACGCTGAGGAAGGATGACCATCTGCGGTCACTGGAGGAATGAGGTTAATGCCCGGTGGCGCTACGCTTACCGGGCCTACGGTACCGTGCCTTTGTAGGCCGGGTAAGGCGAAGCCGCCACCCGGCATAACAGGCTACCCGCGCTGACGCACCGCTTCAAACAGGCAGATGCCCGTCGCAACAGACACGTTCAGGGAGGACACGCTGCCCGCCATCGGGATGCTGATCAGCTCGTCGCAGTGCTCGCGCGTCAGGCGACGCATACCTTCACCTTCCGCCCCCATCACCAGCGCCAGACGGCCGGTCATTTTGCTCTGATACAGGGTATGATCCGCTTCACCAGCAGTACCGACGATCCAGATGTTCTCTTCCTGCAGCATACGCATGGTGCGCGCCAGGTTGGTCACGCGGATCAGCGGAACGTTTTCCGCCGCGCCGCAGGCCACTTTCTTCGCCGTCGCGTTCAGCTGCGCGGAGCGATCTTTCGGCACGATCACCGCATGCACGCCCGCCGCATCCGCGCTGCGCAGACACGCGCCGAGGTTGTGCGGATCGGTAACGCCATCGAGGATCAGGAAGAACGGATTCTCGAGCTCAGCGATCAGATCCGGCAGATCGTTTTCCTGATACTGACGGCCCGGCTTCACGCGGGCAATAATGCCCTGGTGCACCGCCCCGTCACTTTTTTCATCCAGGAACTGGCGGTTAGCCAGCTGGATCACCACGCCCTGCGCTTCCAGGGCGTGGATCAGCGGCATCAGACGTTTGTCTTCACGCCCTTTCAGAATAAACACTTCCTGAAAACGCTCCGGTGCGCGCTCGAGAAGGGCCTGCACCGCGTGGATGCCGTAAATCATTTCACTCATTGATGGTTCTCGTAATAAGTATTTCCCCTCTCCCGGTTGGGGAGAGGGTCAGGGTGAGGGGAGAATTTACTCCGCCTGCTTTTTCTTAGCCGCGCGCTTCGCTTTGGTGGCGGCCGCTATTTTCTGTGTCTTCGCGGAAGGTTTCTTCGCGGCACGGGCTTCTTTCTTCGCCGCCTTCGGCTTCTGCTTCTTCTCGCCGCGGAACGCGCTGTCCGGCTCGAAGTTCACCTTCTTACCGGCCTGACGGCGCTTGCCGCTCGTTTTGCCGTTTCCGCCTTTTTTCGCTCTTTCGCGCTCGGTTTTACCGACGTTACGCGGCGCGCGCTCGCTGGAGATCAGGCTGAAGTCGATTTTACGGTCGTCCATATTCACGGCCTCAACCTTTACTTCCACACGGTCACCCAGGCGGTAGGTCTGGCCGCCAGATTCGCCGATCAGACGCTGGCCGACCTGGTCGAAGCGGTAGTAATCGTTATCCAGGCTGGAGACGTGCACCAGACCGTCGATAAACAGCTCGTCCAGACGAACGAAGAAGCCAAAGCCGGTCACGCTGGCAATCACGCCTTTGAAGACGTTACCGACCTGGTCCAGCATAAAGTCACATTTCAGCCAGTCCGCCACGTCGCGGGTAGCTTCATCGGCACGGCGTTCGGTCATGGAGCAGTGCTGACCCAGCTGCAGCATCTCTTCCATCGAATAGTGATAGCCACCGGTTTCGGTGGTGTTCCCTTTATGGCCCTGCTCCTGCGCCAGCAGATACTTGATCGCACGGTGCAGAGAGAGGTCAGGATAACGACGGATCGGCGACGTAAAGTGGGCGTAAGACTGCAACGCCAGGCCGAAGTGACCGCGGTTTTCCGGATCGTAAATCGCCTGCTTCATCGAGCGCAGCAGCATTGTCTGCAGCATTTCTGCATCAGGACGATCGCTAATGGATTCCAGCAGCTCGGCGTAATCGCGCGGCTCTGGCTTATTGCCGCCCGGCAGCTCCAGGCCCAGTTCAGCCAGCACGGAGCGGAACGCGGTGATGGCTTCCGTCGACGGTTTATCGTGAATACGGAACAGCGCAGGCTCTTTGGCTTTCTCAACGAAGCGTGCCGCCGAGATGTTCGCCAGGATCATACACTCTTCAATCAGCTTGTGCGCATCGTTACGCTGAGTCTGTTCGATACGCTCAATGCGGCGCTCGGCGTTGAAGATAAACTTCGCCTCTTCGCTCTCAAAGGAGATCCCGCCGCGCTCTTCGCGCGCCTGATCCAGCGTTTTGTAGAGGTTATGCAGCTCTTCGATGTGTTTGACCAGCGGCGCGTACTGTTCGCGCAGATCCTGGTCGCCCTGCAGCATATGCCAGACCTTGGTGTAGGTCAGACGCGCGTGCGAGCTCATCACCGCTTCGTAGAATTTATAGCCAGTTAAGCGCCCTTTGTTGGAGATGGTCATCTCGCAAACCATACAGAGGCGGTCAACCTGCGGGTTCAGGGAACACAGGCCGTTAGACAGCACTTCCGGCAGCATCGGCACGACCTGCGACGGGAAGTAGACCGAAGTACCACGGCTGCGCGCTTCGTTATCCAGCGGGGTATGCGGACGAACGTAGTAGCTTACGTCTGCAATCGCTACCCACAGACGCCAGCCGCCGCCGCGTTTTTTCTCGCAGTAGACGGCATCATCGAAGTCACGGGCGTCTTCACCGTCGATCGTAACCAGCGGCAGGGAGCGGAGATCCACGCGGCCCACTTTGGATTCTTCCGGCACTTCTTCACGCAGGCTTTCGATCTGCTCTTCAACCGCTTTCGGCCAGATGTATGGAATTTCGTGGGTGCGCAGCGCCATATCAACGGCCATGCCGGTGCCCATATTATCGCCCAGCACTTCGACGATTTTACCTACCGCTTTGGTGCGACGGGTTGGGCGCTGGGTGAGTTCCACCACCACCACAAAGCCCATGCGGGCGCCCATCACCTCTTCAGGTGGGATCAGAATGTCGAAGCTCAGACGGCTGTCGTCCGGCACCACGAAGCCCACGCCCGCGTCGGTAAAGTAGCGGCCAACAATCTGGCTGGTTTTTGGCACCAGGACGCGCACGACACGCGCTTCTCGGCGACCTTTACGGTCAGCGCCCAGCGGCTGCGCCAGAATTTGGTCGCCGTGGATGCACATTTTCATCTGTTCAGATGAGAGATACAGATCGTCTTTACGGCCTTCCACGCGCAGGAAGCCGAAGCCATCGCGGTGACCAATGACGGTCCCTTTCAGCAGATCGAGGCGTTCTGGCAGCGCGTAGCACTGGCGGCGGGTAAAGACCAGCTGCCCGTCACGCTCCATCGCGCGCAGGCGGCGGCGAAGGGCTTCAATTTGCTCTTCACCTTCAATGTTTAATTCAACAGCAAGTTCTTCACGATTGGCGGGTTTTTCGCGTTTTGTTAAGTGTTCAATGATGAACTCGCGGCTGGGGATAGGATTCGCGTATTTTTCGGCTTCGCGTTCCTGGAAAGGATCGTGTGACATGTCGGTTCCTCCGTTGTCAGCTCCGGTGGAAATTTTCTTCATTCCACCAGCAATAATTTATAAAGCGGTTGATTCTCTTCAACCAAATCGGCCAGCGTGTAGTTATCCAGCTCCTTGAGAAAACTTTGCACGGCCTTAGAAAGCGCCTTTTTCAGGCGGCAAGCGGGCGTGATGTGGCAGAACTCGCTGCTGCAGTTCACCAGAGACAGCGGCTCCAGTTCACGTACCACATCGCCAACACGAATACTCTGTGCCGGTTTACCGAGACGGATCCCACCATTCTTCCCGCGGACGGCAGCAACGTATCCGGCACGACTAAGTTGATTGATTATTTTGACCATATGATTACGGGATACGCCGTAGACCTCTGTGACTTCAGAGATACTGGTCATTTTCCCATCGGGTAACGACGCCATGTAGATCAGCGCGCGTAAGCCGTAATCGGTGAAACTTGTTAACTGCACATCAACCTCAGGAAAAAGGGAAATCGCGGACAAACCGCAGAGATATTCATTAATGATGATAAACCAGCCAGATAGTTAGCGGCTAATTTATTTGACAGACGGGGCGAAAAAGCGGAGATCCAGGAGCGGTCGCCGGATGGCGCTACGCTTATCCGGCCTGCGGGGAGACCCGCAGGCCAGCAGTCACGAAGATTATGCGTCGAACGGGTCGCGCAGGATCATCGTTTCAGTACGATCCGGGCCGGTAGAAATAATATCGATCGGCACTTCGGTCAGTTCTTCAATACGCTTGATGTAATCCAGCGCCGCCTGCGGCAGGCCGCTACGCTCTTTCACACCGAAAGTGGTCTCAGACCAGCCCGGCATGGTTTCGTAGATTGGCTCAATGCCTTCCCAGTCGTCAGCAGCCAGCGGCGTGGTGGTCACTTCGCGGCCATCAGGCATACGGTAGCCTACGCAGATTTTCACTTCTTTCAGGCCGTCCAGTACGTCCAGCTTGGTCAGGCAGAAGCCAGACAGGGAGTTGATCTGCACTGCACGACGCACGGCAACAGCATCCAGCCAGCCGGTACGACGACGACGACCGGTGGTCGCGCCAAACTCGTTACCCTGCTTGCACAGGAACTCGCCGGTTTCATCAAACAGTTCGGTCGGGAATGGACCTGCACCCACGCGAGTGGAGTACGCTTTGATGATGCCCAGAACGTAATCCACATAACGTGGACCCAGGCCAGAGCCGGTCGCCACGCCACCCGCGGTGGTGTTGGAAGAGGTTACGTACGGATAGGTACCGTGGTCGATGTCCAGCAGCGTACCCTGCGCACCTTCGAACATGACGAAATCGCCACGCTTGCGCGCCTGGTCCAGCAGATCGGACACATCAACAACCATACCGGTCAGAATGTCTGCAATCGCCATGACGTCATCCAGCACTTTCTGGTAGTCAACAGCGTCAGCTTTGTAGAAGTTCACCAGCTGGAAGTTGTGATATTCCATCACTTCTTTCAGTTTTTCAGCGAAGGTTGCTTTGTCGAAGAGGTCACCCACGCGCAGACCGCGACGTGCAACTTTATCCTCGTAAGCCGGGCCGATACCACGACCGGTGGTGCCGATCGCTTTCGCGCCACGCGCTTTTTCACGCGCAACGTCCAGCGCCACGTGATAGTCCAGGATCAGCGGGCAGGCTTCGGAGAGCAGCAGGCGCTCGCGAACCGGGATACCACGGTCTTCCAGACCTTTCATCTCTTTCATCAGCGCCGCTGGAGACAGCACAACGCCGTTACCGATGATGCTGGTGACGTTTTCGCGAAGAATGCCTGATGGAATAAGATGGAGGACGGTTTTTTCACCGTTGATTACGAGAGTATGGCCTGCGTTGTGACCGCCCTGGTAGCGCACAACATATTTAGCCCGTTCAGTCAGAAGATCAACAATCTTCCCTTTACCTTCGTCACCCCATTGGGTGCCCAGTACGACGACGTTGTTACCCATTTTTTTCAAAATCACCGTTTGCTTAAAAATGGATTCTACCATCGCTTTTTCAGATATACAGCACTTTTTGACCTCAGAATATCCCAAATCCGACCACTTTTTGATCAGCCAATCGTTTTCCTCAACATGTAGTAGATCACGATGCCCGCAACCACAAGACCGCCGCCAAAACGACGTAAAATATTATCCGGCAGTTGGCTCATGGTGGCGATCATTCGACGCCAGGCGCGTGGATAGAGCATCGGTCCCAGACCTTCCAGCACCAGAACCAGGGCCAGCGCGAGCCAGATCGTTGAATTCATTTTTGTTCCTTATAAAAGAAAACCACCGCTCCGTGGGGAGCGGTGGTTTGAATACTCAAACGAGTCTGAGTTTATCGCGTTGCGTTAGTCGGCGTCTTCATATAACGGAAGAAATCGCTGTCCGGGCTGAGCACCATCACATCCTGGTTGCTCTGGAAGCTATTCTCGTAAGCACGCAGGCTACGGATAAAGGCATAGAAGTCAGGATCCTGACTGAAGGCATCGGCAAACAGCTTCGCCGCCTCGGCATCACCTTCACCGCGCAGGATACGGCCCTGACGCTCAGATTCCGCCAGCGTTTTGGCCACTTCGTAGTCCGCAGCAGCACGCAGCTTCTCCGCCTCTTCCTGGCCCTGTGAACGGTGACGACGGGCGACCGCTTCACGCTCGGCGCGCATACGGTTGTAAATCGCCTCGGACACTTCCACCGGCAGGTTGATCTGCTTGATACGCACGTCTACCACTTCAATACCCAGCGCAGCCATACTGTTCGGGTTGATCACCGGCACTTTACCGTTGGTTTCAGCCTGAACGCGCTCAGCCGCTTTGGCAATCGCATCATCTGCTGCTGGCGTTGAAACTTCATCTTCCGTGCCCGCTGTGCCGGAGTTCAGCGCATCGCGAACTTCCAGGGTCAGACGGCCACGGGAGTCGGTCACGATGTCTTTCACATCCAGACGACCAATCTCAGAACGCAGACGGTCAGAGAACTTACGTTTCAGCAGCACTTCTGCCTGAGAAACGTCACCGCCGCCCGTTGCCAGGAAGTAACGGCTGAAATCGCTGATGCGCCATTTGATATAGGAATCAACGATCAGGTCTTTCTTCTCTTTAGTCACGAAACGGTCGGCCTGGTTATCCATGGTCTGGATACGCGCATCAAGCGTTTTCACTGACTGAATGAACGGCACCTTGAAGTGCAGACCCGGTTCGTAGATCACCGGGCGTTTGTCGCCATCACGCACGACGCTGCTGAACTGGAACTTGATCCCACGCTCGCCCTCTTTCACCACAAAGATCGAGGTATAAAGCACGACCAGTACGATGACGATGATCGCAATAACTGACTTACGCATCCTTATTCCCCCTGACGCTGGTAGTCGTTACGCTGCGCGTTAGCACGGCGTTGGTCCATAATGTCACCATCGCTCGAAGAAGACGTGGTTGTTGCGCTTGTGCTACCGGATGACGCAGGTGGCAGACGCAGCAGGTTGTTCGCACCGCTGTTGTCTTTTGCTGCCGGTGCAGAACCGCCTTTCAGCATCTGATCCAGCGGCAGCACCATCAGGTTTCCGCCTTTACTGTCGTTAACCAACACTTTGCGGGTGTGGCTCAGCACTTTTTCCATGGTCTCAATATAGAGACGCTCACGGGTAATTTCCGGCGCCGCTTTATATTCCGGCAGGATCTTCGCGAAGCGAGCGACCTCACCCTGTGCTTCCAGGATGGTCTGCGTCTTATACGCACGCGCTTCTTCCAGAATACGCTGCGCCTGACCGTTAGCACGCGGCTGAACTTCGTTGGTGTAGGCTTCTGCTTCACGGATGTACTGCTGTTCGTTTTCACGTGCAGCAATCGCATCGTCAAAGGCCGCTTTCACCTCTTCCGGCGGACGTGCAGCCTGGAAGTTGACGTCCAGCAGGGTAATCCCCATGTTGTATGGACGAATGGTCTCTTCCAGCTCACGCTGGGTATCGCTACGGATAACGGTACGACCTTCGGTCAGGATACGGTCCATGGTGTATTTACCGATCACCCCGCGCAGGGCGCTGTCGGTCGCCTGACGCAGGCTGTCATCAGCGCTGGTCACGCTAAACAGATAACGCTCAGGATCGGTCACGCGGTACTGCACGTTCATCTCAACGCGCACCACGTTTTCATCAGACGTCAGCATCACACCAGACGCCGCCAGTTCACGGACCGATTCCACGTTGACCGCGGTCACGTCGTCAATGAAGGTCGGTTTCCAGTTCAGGCCCGGCTCAACCAGATGGCTGAACTTACCAAAACGCGTAACGACACCGCGTTCCGCTTCTTTAATGGTGTAGAACCCGGTAGCAGCCCAGATGATTACCACTGCAGCGGCAACAATACCGACTACGCGGCCACCCATTTGCGGGCGCGGCCCCTGGGTGGAATTTCCACCTGAGCCAGAACCTTTACCTCCGCCAAGACCACCAAGCTTCTTGCTCAGCTTGCGGAAGATATCATCCAGATCCGGCGGCCCCTGCTCGCGACCACCTTTGTTGCCATTTCCCCCAGAGTTGCCGCCTTGATTATTGCTGCTTCCCCACGGGTCGCGGTCCTGTCCGTTATTACCGGGCTGATTCCACGCCATGTATATGCTCCATATTTGTTATGCAAGGGCGAATTATTCAGGCATCCCCTTTCTGATCAGACGATATAGTCGACCAGCGCAGGTTCTTGTTTACAGAGGCGACGCCAGTCAACGATCGGCATACGCACCTGCATCCCCACGCTGCCGTCATCCTCCATCCACTCTTTTTCTATCGCCTGAAGCTGATAAAACCGGCTGCGCAGCCTGCCTTCCTGTGGCGGCAGTCGCAGCGTGTGCTGAGCTACCTCACCGGAAAGACGTTCTGTCAAAGCCTGGAAAAGCAGTGGCACACCAAGACCGGTCTGGGCAGAAAGCCAGACCCGAATCGGTTTGTTCTCTTCATCTCTGTCGATACGCGGTTCGAAATCGTCCAGCATATCGATCTTGTTCATCACCAACAGCGTTGGGATTTCGTGGGCGTCGATCTCTTCGAGCACCACGTTCACCGCGTCGATGTTCTCCTGCACGCGCACGTCTGCCGCATCAATCACGTGCAGCAGCAGGGTCGCCTGTCGCGTCTCCTGCAAGGTGGCCTTGAACGCCGCCACCAGGTCATGCGGCAGGTGACGGATAAACCCTACGGTATCCGCCAGCACCGTTTCACCGACGTCTGCAACGTCAATACGGCGCAGCGTCGGGTCCAGGGTCGCAAACAGCTGGTCTGCGGCATAAACCTGGGCCTCGGTTATCTGGTTAAACAGGGTGGATTTACCGGCGTTGGTATACCCCACCAGCGACACCGTCGGGATGTCGGCTTTGGTTCGTGCCCGACGCCCCTGCTCACGCTGTTTCTCAACCCTTTCCAGACGTGAGAGGATCTGGGTAATTCGGCCACGCAGCAAACGACGGTCGGTTTCGAGCTGGGTTTCACCCGGGCCGCGCAAACCAATCCCGCCTTTTTGTCTTTCAAGGTGGGTCCAGCCACGCACCAGACGCGTTGCCAGATGACGCAGCTGCGCCAGCTCAACCTGCAGTTTCCCTTCGTGGGTACGTGCACGCTGAGCAAAAATGTCTAAAATCAATCCCGTGCGATCGATAACACGGCATTCGCAGAGAGCTTCCAGGTTGCGCTCCTGGGCTGGAGACAGCGCATGATCAAACAACACGACTGACGCGCCGGTTGCTTTTACGGCATCCGCAATTTCGACTGCTTTACCTTCACCAACAAAATACTTTGGGTGCGGCGCTTTACGGCTACCGGTAATCACCTGCATTGCTTCGACACCGGCGGAAGAGACCAGAGATTCAAACTCCTGGAGGTCTTCCATATCTTTGTCTTGCGAAAAATAGATGTGTACCAGCACCGCCTGCTCACCGGCATCATAACGGTCAAACAAGCGTAAACCTCTCTAAAAAGATCAGCGGGGAACGCAGGATCCCTGGCTCCCCGTGTGGATAACAGTGCGAAACCTTATTCGGTCTCGTCGCTGTCCTGCGCTGGCGTTGAAGAACCCTGCGCGTTGCTGCCATGATGGTAGTTACTACCTGTGCCGCCGCCAGCGTTATTGCTGTGATGAGATACCGGACGGGACGGAACAACAGTAGAAATAGCGTGCTTATAGACCATCTGACTGACCGTGTTTTTCAACAGAATCACGAACTGATCGAAAGACTCAATCTGACCTTGCAGCTTAATACCATTCACCAAATAAATAGAAACTGGAACACGTTCCCGACGCAATGCGTTCAGGAACGGATCTTGTAAAGATTGCCCCTTAGCCATTCTATCTTTTCCTTATATGCTTGTTTTGTACTTAGAACCTTGCGATTCTGAAAAATTGCGCACGATACGCCTCAATTGTACACATTCAGTGAGCGATATCACCAACAACCTCAATCACGTCGCTTAACGCCTGTTGTGGTTTTTCACTGTCTAACCAGTGAACCCCTTCCCAACCGCGCAACCAGGTGATCTGGCGCTTCGCTAACTGTCTCGTGGCGCAAACACCTCGATAAACCATTTCATCGTATGAAATCTCACCTTCAAGGTACGACCACATCTGGCGGTATCCCACACAACGAATGGAAGGCATGTCCGTATGCAAATCTCCACGGGCAAATAGCGCCCGCACTTCTGCTTCAAAATCTGAAGCTAACATCTGATGAAAACGCTGCTCAATTCGCTGATGGAGCAGTTCACGGCTCGCCGGGGCGATGGCGAACTGATGCACCTGATACGGCAGAGCGTCTCCTGACGTTTGCGTCAGTTCCGTTAAAGTTTTACCCGAAATGAAAAAAACTTCCAGTGCCCGGGAAAGCCTTTGCGGATCATTTGGATGGATCCGCGCTGCGGCAACCGGGTCAATCTCCGCCAGTTGCTGATGCAAAACGTCCCACCCCTGCTCTGCCGCCTGCTGCTCAATTTTCGCTCTTACTTCCGGGTCCGCGGATGGCAGAGGTGATAACCCCTCCAGCAGCGCCTTGAAGTAGAGCATGGTTCCGCCAACCAACAGCGGTATACGCCCCGCCGCCGTTATCTCGGCCATCTCGGCTAAGGCATCCCGGCGAAAATCCGCTGCGGAGTAAGCCTGAGCCGGGTCGAGGATATCCAGCAAACGGTGCGGTGCCGCGCGCAGTTCTTCTGCGTCAGGCTTCGCCGTGCCGATGTCCATCCCTCGGTAGATGAGGGCGGAGTCGACGCTAATCAACTCTACCGGCAAAACTTTACGCAACTCAATGGCGAGCGCCGTTTTGCCGGAGGCCGTTGGGCCCATTAAAAAAATTGCCTTAGGCAGGCTCGCCTTACTTACGTCAATCATGTTTCAGGGCGTTCATCGCCGTTTTTAAATCAACAGGTTGTAATAACCCACCCGGCGGCGCTTTCACCAGATGCGGACAGAGGCGTTCAACCTCCGCCAGCACGCTGATGGCCTGTGCCATGCTCCACGGCGCGTGTTCGCTGGCCAGATGGCGGGCGATCCACTGCGCGGTGTTAGCGGCATCAAACGATGTTTGCTGCGCCAGGTAGCCTATCAGTTCAGGAATCAAGTTTTGTAAATTTTGTTGGCGTAAGGGTAAAGGCACTGCACGAATTGTCACATGTTGTGGTTCGAGCACAATTTCAATACCCATTTGCGCCAGCTGTGCTTCGGCACGCTGCAATATCCTTGTTTCATCAGGGGATATTTTCAGGCGAACCGGAATTAACAGCGGCTGCGCACAGGCGGCATTTTCGCCCGGCGTGAGCTGCACCTGTTTAAGCCAGCGTTCGGCAACCGGCAGTGCCAGAAGCATCAATTTGCCGTCACGTTCCAGCAGAGCCATATCCGGCGCGATAATCGTCAGCACCCGGCCAAAACTCTGGCTATGGCCGTCCAGAGAAGGCTGAGGTGCCGGAATAGGTTCTTTACGCTCTACGACTGGCGTCTCCAGCAGTTTGCGGTACAACGCGCCCTGCTGCTTTTGATAGCCAGGCTGGGCATTCGGGTAGTTGGCACCCGTTGGACGCGGTGCGGCCCCTGCGGAGGAAAAGCGCGGCGCTTCCGGTTCACGCGCAACGGCGGGCTCCGCAAAATGGTTGCGGCCTGCAGCGACACGGTTTTCAGGAATTGGGCGTGGCGCAGGTTCTGCGTGTTCCAGCGGCAACGGCGTTTCACCCTGCTGCTGCAGCACGCTCAGCACGCCCTGATAGATAAAATCATGCACCAGTCGCGACTGGTGGAACCGCACTTCATGCTTGGCAGGATGGACGTTCACATCCACCTGATGCGGGTCGATTTCCAGATAAAGCACGAAAGCAGGCTGCTGATCGGCCCCGAGCTTGTCTTCGCAGGCCTGGCGAATGGCGTGATTGATGAGACGGTCGCGCATCATGCGGCCGTTGACGTAGCAATACTGGATCTCCGCAAACGCAGCGCTGCTCGCGTTCGGATCGGCTACCCAGCCGCGCAGCGCCAGATCGCCGTGCTGCCACTCAATGGCCAGCGCCTGTTCCAGAAACGGGGTCCCGCAAATGGCGCCCAGCCGACGTTCTTTCTGTCCACCTTCTGCCACCGCGCGATACTGACGCATCACCTTGCCGTTGTGGCTGAGGTTGATGGTGACATCGAAACGCGCCAGCGCGATGCGGCGGATGATCTCGTCGATGTGTCCGAATTCGGTCTTCTCGGTACGCATGAACTTGCGTCGGGCGGGGGTGTTGTAGAAGAGATCTAATACTTCAAGCGTCGTGCCGACAGGGTGCGCCGCGGGTTTGACCGTCACATCCATATCGCGCCCTTCGGCGTAAGCCTGCCAGGCTTCCTGCTGTTCGGCGGTACGGGAGGTCAGCGTTAAGCGCGAAACCGAGCTGATACTGGCCAGCGCTTCACCGCGAAAGCCGAGGCTAATAATCGCTTCCAGGTCATCCAGAGAAGCAATTTTACTGGTGGCGTGACGGGCCAGCGCCAGCGCCAGCTCCTCTTTTTTAATGCCGCAGCCGTTGTCGCGAATGCGGATAAGCTTCGCGCCGCCGCGCTCGATATCAATATCGATGCGGGTCGCGCCCGCATCGAGGCTGTTTTCCACCAGCTCCTTCACGACCGACGCGGGACGTTCCACCACCTCACCGGCGGCGATTTGGTTCGCAAGCTGCGGCGGCAGAACCTGAATCGGCATGAATTCTCCTTAGTTGGTCGCGGTCATCTCACCCGGTAGCGCTGCGCTGGCCGTCTGGGCAGCGCCGCTCTGTGGCGCAGACTGCAGCGGATGGGCATCAAAGTATTTACGCAGACCGTTATAAATCGCTTCGGCAATTTGCTGCTGATAGCTGTCGCTTCCCAGCAGACGCTCTTCACCGTTGTTACTGATAAAGCCCGTCTCTACAAGGATGGATGGGATATCTGGCGAGCGCAGAACGCCGAGGCTGGCATGTTCAGGACGACGCTTATGCAGCACACCAATGCTTTGCAGCTGGTTCAATACGTTAGTGGCCACATCATACCCGACGCGCTGAGAATGACCGAATTGTAAATCCAGCACCGCCTGGCTCAGGTACGGGTCTGACTGGCTGTTTGCCAGCACATCGCCCGCGCCGCCTAGCAGTTCAGACTGCTTCTCATGCTCTTCCAGCCAGTTGGCCATTTCGCTGTTGGCGCGACGGTTCGAGAGTACCCATACCGAGGCACCGGTCGCGTTACGGTTAGGCGCAGCATCTGCGTGGATGGAAACCAGGAAATTCGCATTCTGCTTGCGCGCGACGTCCGAACGCCCCATTACCGAAATGAAGTAATCCCCGTCGCGGGTCAACACGCCTTTGAACGTAGGATCGTCGTTGAGCAGTGCACGCAGCTTACGGGCAATGGCGATGGTGACATTTTTCTCTTGCGTCCCACCCGGGCCAATCGCACCCGGGTCCTGTCCACCGTGACCTGCATCAATGGCGATAATCACTTTGTCACCGCTGGTCGCAGCACGGCGCGTACTCACCGCCGGACGGGTCACCGTATTGCTGCTGGTTGCCGCAGTGATGCGATCGTTCTGTGATTTAAATGGATTACGCGCAGGTTCAGCAGGACGCGGCGTATACACCGGTTCTTCCACGCGTTTGGCAACGACAGGCGGCGGTGGAGGCGGTGGCGGGACATCGGCATTGATGGTAAAGACCACCGTATAGTTCGCCCCGTTTTGCTGCTTCACCGCCTTCGTTTTGCCCTTTTCGGTCAGATCGACCACCAGGCGTAACGACTGGCTATCCTGCGGCGTACCCGAACGGATACTTTTCACCAGGTTATTGCCGCTGAACTGCAGCGGTAATCCCTGGATCACGCCTGTCTGTTTGATATCCAGCGCCACGCTGTGGCTGTCTGGCTGTGAAAACGCATACTCAGGATCGCCCATAAAGCTGAACGTGATCCGGGCCTGGCTTTCGCCGTTCGAGACCTGAATATCTGAAAGATTTGCCGCCCCGGCCTGCGCGCACAGCAGCACGGTGGCAGCCAACAACCAACCTTTAACGCGATTTATCATCCCGTCATCCCTACGCTTAACCGGCCAGACGCGCCAGTAAGGAACTGCCTGATGAGGAAACAGCACTGATGCGTGCCTCACGCCCTTGAGCCTGGTAATCTAAGTGAATTTCGACATCCGGGTCAGGCAGCACACCCGCACCTTGTTGCGGCCACTCCACCAGGCAAATGGCGTCGTTGGCAAAATAATCACGGATCCCCATAAATTCCAGCTCCTCAGGATCCGCAAGGCGGTATAAATCGAAGTGGTACACCATGAGATTTTCAAGGGTGTACGGTTCTACCAGCGTGTAGGTTGGGCTTTTCACATTCCCGTTATGCCCTAACGCCTGCAAAAAACCCCGGCTGAAGGTGGTTTTACCCGCCCCTAAATCACCATACAGATAAATGACGGTTGCCCCCTGACAGGCCTGCGCCACGCGCTTGCCGAGATCTAAAGTGGCTTGTTCATCAGGTAAAGGAATCGCTCGATTAGTCATTTTCTACGTCAATCACATCCGGGTTAACTACACGCCGCAGCGTGCAAAAGAGATCGGTGGCCAGCATACCGCGCGTACCGTAACGCGCAGCCAGTTTATCTGCCGCAACGCCGTGGGCCACGCAGCCCGCACAGGCTGCATCATAAAGGGGAAGTTTCTGTCCAAGCAATGCGCCAATAATACCGGAAAGCACATCGCCCATGCCGCCGCTCGCCATGCCCGCATTTCCGGCATCAATAACGCCCTGCGTCTCGTCACTGGCAACAACGGTTCCTGCCCCTTTTAAAACGGCAACACCTCCGTAACGTTTTACCAGACGCTGAGCAGAAAGTAAGCGATCGCTTTCAATTTCTGCCACGCTGCAGTTAAGCAGCCGCGCGGCTTCGCCGGGGTGTGGCGTCAGAATGCGATTGTGACGCTTATCCGGGTTTATTGCCAGAAGGTTAAGCGCGTCGGCATCCCACAGCATCGGTTTGCGAAAATTCTCGACCTTTTGCAGGGCCTGTTTACCCCACGCCTGCTGCCCAAGCCCGGGACCGATCACCACCACGTCCGCCCATTCGAGGCTTTCCTCCAGCGTCTGGAGCGTAAGCTCATGGACCATCAGCTCCGGTCGGGCCGTGACGATCGGCGCAATATTCTCAATGCGAGTGAGCACTCGCACTAATCCGGCGCCGCTGCGCAGAGCCGCTTCACCAGTCATGCGAATCGCACCCGCCGTACCGTGGTCACCGCCCACAATCACCAGCCTGCCGTGATCGCCCTTATGTGACGTTGGTCGTCGCGGCGGGAGCCACGCTGCAAGCTGCGACGCATCACAACGCATGAGGTGCGTTTCCTGCCCGGCCAGCCAGCTCTCCAGCCCCAGCGCACTGTGGTGCAACACGCCAACGACATCCCGCGCTTTGCCGGTCAGTAATCCTGGCTTCAGGGCGATAAAGGTTACCGTATGTGCCGCCTGAATCACCGCCCCCGGCGTCGCGCCGGTTTGTGCTATCAGTCCAGAGGGAATATCCAGGGCGACTACCGGCGCGGAATGTCTGTTAGCGTGTTCAATGAGTGCGGCAACGTTTTCGCGCGGCGTGCTGCGCAGCCCGGTGCCCAGCAGCCCGTCAACAATCAGATCAACATCCTCTGGCCAGACGATATCAGGCGCATGAATCACACCGCCGGCGTTCAGCCATGCCTCCCGCGCCGCGCTGGCCTCTTCCGGCAGCGGTTTATCACTTTCGAGAGCCAGCAACGTCACACGGATACCCGCAGCCACCGCGAGACGGGCGACGACGTAGCCGTCACCGCCATTGTTGCCGTGCCCGCACAGAATCAGCCAGTGGGCGGCCTGCGGCCAGGCGCTACGGGCAACGTCAAACGCTGCCTCACCCGCACGGAGCATCAGTTCATACAGGGTAATCCCGAGGCTGTCTGCAGCCTCTTTTTCGGCGCGCCGGAGGTCATCCGCATGCCAGATGGAATGTGGTATACTTGCGGGGTTTTTCTTCACCGTATGGTCCGTCATGTCACAGCCCCTCGATCTCAATGAATTAGCGCAAAAAATCAAACGGTGGGGTGCTGAGCTTGGCTTCCAGAAGGTAGGCATTACCGATACCGACCTCTCCGCCAGCGAGCCCAAACTGCAGGCCTGGCTGGACAAACAATACCACGGCGAAATGGAGTGGATGGCACGTCATGGCATGATGCGCGCCCGTCCACACGAGCTTTTGCCGGGCACATTACGCGTCATCAGCGTACGCATGAACTACCTGCCCGCCAATGCGGCCTTTGCGCGCACGCTCAAAAACCCCTCGCTGGGTTACGTTAGCCGGTACGCCCTCGGTCGTGATTACCATAAGCTTCTGCGTAACCGTTTAAAAAAACTCGGGGAAACTATTCAACAGCACTGTGTTTCGCTGAATTTTAGACCCTTTGTCGATTCCGCGCCTATTCTTGAGCGTCCGATCGCCGAAAAAGCCGGGCTTGGCTGGACAGGTAAGCACTCACTTATTCTTAGCCGCGACGCCGGATCGTTCTTCTTCCTCGGTGAACTGCTGATTGATTTACCGCTGCCGGTAGACGGCCCGGTAGAGGAAGGCTGTGGCCGCTGCGTGGCCTGTATGACCATCTGCCCCACCGGCGCCATCGTCGAGCCTTACACCGTTGATGCGCGCCGCTGTATCTCCTACCTCACGATCGAACTGGAAGGCGCCATTCCGGAGGAGTTCCGACCGCTTATCGGCAACCGCATCTACGGCTGCGACGATTGCCAGCTCATCTGCCCGTGGAACCGCTATTCACAGCTCACCGACGAAGAGGATTTCAGCCCGCGCAAGGCGCTCCATGCCCCGCCGCTCGCTGAACTGTTCGCCTGGACCGAGGCCTGGTTCCTGAAAGTGACGGAGGGTTCGGCCATCCGCCGTATCGGCCATCTGCGCTGGCTGCGAAATGTGGCCGTCGCGCTGGGAAATGCCCCGTGGGATGAAGCGAATATTCGGGCGCTTGAAAGCCGTAGAGGTGAGCACCCACTTCTTGATGAACACATAGAATGGGCGATTGCGCAGCAAATTGAGAAACGTAATGCCTGTGTGGTCGAGGTGCAGCTACCGAAGAAACAGCGTCTGGTGAGGGTGATTGAAAAAGGGCTTCCGCGGGATGCCTGAATTATTCACAGCCTGTGAATAAAATTACAAACTCAAGCGCCATCTGGGCTGGAGAAGAGATCAAGTGATCTCAATAACATTTTGAAATCAAATTTTATGAAGTAAATACAGTATCTTATGAAGATATTATTCACCCTGCTAAGTTTTAACCCTGTTTCGGTTAAGCGCAGTTTCTGTGGATAACTCTGTTCACAAGAGTATTTCAGAGAAAACAGAAAACGTCCCCAGCGATTCTTTTCGCTGTGGATATTTTAGAGATGAAGAAGAATTTGGAGCGGGAAACGAGACTCGAACTCGCGACC
>NZ_KV787821.1:0-6141 GCF_001807145.1 Enterobacter sp. HMSC16D10 | reverse complement strand
AAGCATTAGAACTCCTGTTGGCAGCCAAAGAGAGTCACTGAACGGTTCGCCGGGAGTAACTAAAATTTTCCCGGCTTCGGTTCATTAAATTTCAGCTGCTTAAGAAAAAATGTCTATAAGAATCAGTTTGTTAACTTTTAAGGGTGCCGTCAGTTATCATGAAAAATCTCACCTAAAATTTTATATTCCTTTACTATCAATAGCTTAATTCAAGTGGTTACGATGTTGGAGTAAAGCTAAACTGAAAAAAGCTGAAATTCTTTTCACTCTTTTCAGTTCTCTGCTCGCTGTAAATCCCCAGTTGTGGCGCGGTCTGGCGCTATCATTTGTAAAAAAAATCCCAACTGAAAAATTTTTGCGATCTGAAAATCGCAGGCGGGTGCGGTGTAGTGCCGTTTTTGTCAGTAATGGCTTATTTTACTGGCGAAGCGGCTGCACCATTGGAGCAAAGTGGGCGTGCTTGTTTGATATAGGTAGATGTTCAAATGTGGGAGGTAATGCTCTCATAATGCAATGTAGAACGATTTTAATGGGTTTTATTAGCTCTTGTTCACAGATAGGTCTGGCCAGAACTAGATCATGTGTTCAGCCTATGCTAAAAAGGGTTATAGAGGAATGAATTCGTGAGACACTGGTTTGAATTATTTAGGGTTAACCCAACATGGATAAAACTACTGATGCTCAATTTGAGTATTGGAGGAATGAAACAGTAGCCTTCCTTGCTCTTACATCCATTAAGGGAGTGAGTTATTGGACTCTGAGGAAAATTGCTGAGTCAAAAATCGGTTTTAAAGAAATATTAAAATCTGCGGATGTAAACAGATTAGCAGGTTTTCTTAGAGTTGCATTACCCAATGAAGATGAATGGGAAATAATGCAACAAAATCTTTGGAATGATGGTATTGAAAAGGCAAGGGAGCTCAGTAAAAAAGGAATTAAGCTGGTTTTCTTTGAACATGAGTCTTTCCCTAAAAGTTTGAAAGAAATCCCAGACCCTCCTTATTGGATATTTGTTGAAGGTTTACTTGAAAATTTGACATCTAAATCCATCGCAATAGTTGGCACGAGAAAGCCGACAGATGATGGTATTTTTATTACTAAATTAGTTATTTCATCTATTGTCGATAGAGGGTTTGTAACTGTTAGTGGTTTGGCCTCGGGAATAGACCAGATTGCACATATCGAATCTTTACGATACGGTATCCCCACTGTGGCTGTTCTTGGAAATGGTATATTTAATGAGTACCCTAAAGGTTCAAATTTATTGCGGAAGCAAATCGTTGAACATGGTGGAACCATAATTACTGAGTATTTACCTAGACAAAGCTATAGCGCCGAAAACTTTGTTCGAAGAAACAGACTACAAGCTGCTTTATGTCAGGTATTGGTTCCGGCCGAATGGAAGATAAAAAGTGGTACTGCACATACCGTTGATTATGCACATAATTATGGTAAGAAAATTGTCAACCTATACCTTCCATTAACATATACTGATAGACCAGAATTAGATTTTTCAGCTAAAAATAGAAATGCCAAAAATTATGAAGTCCCAAATGAATTAGTAGCGGCAATAGATTATATTATTTCCGATAATAAAGTTGAAAATTTAAAACCTACACAACAGACTCTTGACTTATAGGAAAATAAAATGACTAGAATAAAGGGCGTTATTCTAAGCGTTGAGGGTACCATTTGTCCAAACGGTACGTTAGATGAAGCAATATTTTCAGAAGTAGATAAATTAATAAACTATTTTAAGTCTAAGAGTATAGAGTATGTTGTACATACAAATCGCTCTTGGACCTATAATAAAAATAATAAGCTTGAAGATTTTCTCAAGGAGAAATGGGGGGATTTTAGTTATGTCTGCTATGCGGATGATAATACCATACCTCCGAAGCCTCGTGCAGAGTCAATTGAATACATATTAACTATGAAAAAGTGGGATTCATTAGAAACCCTTTACATTGGTTCGACTGATGATGACATGAGAACAGCTGTAAATGGGGAACTTCTCTTCCTTAGAGCCACATGGTGGGCGAATGCTACTGATTATGGTTTTGAATTTTCAACGCCTAAAGATATTGCAAGATTTATAGATACTTTCTGCCTTAGATCACATCTCTGGTGTCATGAAATTCATGATGGGGCTTTTAATTTTTATGCATTAGCCCCATTCAGTACAATGAAAGAGGAGTATACATTATATTCTCAGGATGCTAGAAATGCTGCCAAGCATGGCACCGGGCATCCCGATTTTTGGATTGGAGCGATAGTTTCTAGTTTATATTTTAGTGGGATTCATAAACAAATAGATTACGTAAGTGTTTATCCGGGACATAAAGCTGGATATGGCAATCCGGTAATGGATGAGGCAATCTCTATTTTTGGTAAATGCTTCCGTAAAAATTATTTGCCTGATTTAATTATCAGGCATAAAGATGCAATCAAATCTCAAACAGCTAGGAATAATAGGATCGCAATTGACTTTCTGAACCAATTGAATACCATTTATTTGAATTTTAAGCCTATGCGTAGTGCAACAAGAGCTTATGTTAGAAGCCCTTTAGGTCCTGGTAAAACGGTTCTTTTAATAGATGATATAACTACTAAAGGATATAGCTTGGAATCAGGAAGAGCTTACATCGAGCAGACTGGTTCAAAAGTAATATTGGCATCATGGTTAAAGACCATAAATACAGATATTGATGTGCTTGCTCCTTTGGGCAAATTTGATCCATATGTTCCAAATCAATTTGAAGTTGCACGAGTCTTAAAACAGCATTCATATCGTCAAAATATTGTAGATACTTTAGCTCCCGCTGAGATATCAGCTATGTTGGAAAGTTATACTAACTGGGAGTGGCAATAGCATTCATGAAAAGGTTCAGGCCAGGACTAGGTAAACACCTTGCCTGAACCTCAGTTTGACTAAGAGGAACATGTTCATTTAAACCACAGTTTAGAAGCAAATATATGGGGGCATTAATGGAGGCATTTTAGTTTTCTTTGTAATATTTTTTTTAAAAACAGCATGTTATTTTTATTATTTGTTCCTATTATCTCCTCAAACGTCTGTATTCATCCATAAAGTCCCTGATTTAAATGCTTTTTAGTCCATTATGTTCCGTAACCTTCCAGTAAAATCGATGCTGAATCTGTATAGGATTGTGTATATGTTCCTGTTCGGCCTTCGCCGTCCGTGGTTAAACAACCAACAGATCTTCATCGTCATTTGCGTTCGGATGTGGCGCTAATGTGGGTTATCTGTCATCTTTCGCAAGCAGTGTGTTTTCTTCTCAGCGTACAGAACCCGTTGCTTACAGCCACACAACTGGCCATTACCTGCTATATTCGTGTCTTTGCCAGGTTTCCGGAATGAGCGATAATGTGGCACATAACGGCAGCGTAAAAGGGGCAACATGCTTCATCACAGCCAGGCAATGTCACTGGATGACATCTACCTTGAGGACATTCCTCACATTATTCACCCGGATACGGCGGCAGGAGACCTCGCAGATACTGCAAGGCCTAACCGCATCATTCAGGAGTGGAATTTGCCACAGGGCTACACCCGGTTTGTCAGCCGGTATCAACTGTACCACTGGCAACATCCCTGGATGGCATACCGTGACACGCTCGACGACATCAAATCCGGGAAGCTCGTTCTGCTGAGAAAAGACATCACCGGCCATGCCATTTCGGGCGTGCTCACGACATCCGGTGACCTTCGCAATGACCTGCCTCTGTTCCTTCAAACCCGACTCCGACACATTCTGTCCCGGCAACTGAATCGCCCGACATATCAGGTCCGCCATGCGGCACCGGTGCAACATGCCCAGGCCGCAAAAACCATCAACAGCAAAACTGCCGGTCGGTTGCTGGCCGCGGGTGGGATCTATAATGGCAATATCGAGGGATTCCATCAGACCGCGCAGCAGCTCGGTGGTGATGCACCGGCGGGTTACGATCAGGTTATGGATAATAAAGGGCTGATTATCGCTGGTGCTTCTGTTGCTGCGGGCCTTGGCCTGGGCAGACTGGGGACGGCGAGTGAGCTTAGCAATCTTCATGTTCTGGGAAAAGTCGAGGGTGAGTACTCGATGATAAAACCCGGACCATTACCTAAAGAGCTGGCTGAAACCTTCTCCAGTGGTACATATAAAGAGATCACGCTATCAACAGACACGAGTTTCTACAGAGGTGGTATTGAGGGCCGACCATTAGGTCAGTTTTTCGGATATGAACAACCTCAGGGAGTGCTCCAGACCAGAATAGATAAGGCCCTGCTCCCCAAATGGCCTAACGGAAGTGAATCCCCTCTTGATAGCTATCACAAGATACAAATACCCGCAGGAACGAAAGTATATGTTGGAGAAGTTGGCTATCAAACAGACCTTTTTTCCGGTGGCTCTGAGCAAGTTGTGATACCTACCCCGTGGAAAATACCTGGCGTTAAGATACTTGGAAGTGGTGGTTTGAAATGAAAAATGAAATAAAGAAAACGGTAACTGATATCATCAAAATCCTCTCCTCAAATGATGAGGATTCATGGGCAAAAACATTCGAAAAACTAGCCATCGAGCTCGATGTTGATTGTGAGTCATCCATTTACTCGTTGAAAAAACTCTACGGCGGGATGGGATCATTTAACGATATTGTTCTTCATAAAAATGGCATACCTCTCATTCGGGAAAATGACGAGTTAGACGATTTGAGACACAAACTCTACAAGCAGCTTGACCATGCAATCGTTTTGTTAAAAGCAGGTGATTTACCATAGCGTTAGTTTCCAGCGCCGCCAGTAAATTATTGGGTACGCCTCCAGCCTGACAGGGGAAGCGCAGAACCTTAAAACAGGCTCATGTGTGTTCGTCTCGTCAGCATCGATGCCCCCGAAAAGAACCTGCCCTTTGGGCAGCGTTCCCGGCAGACATTCTCATCGATAGTGGCGCAGTGTGCCGTCTCCATAACGTGCAGGAACGCAGATTTCTGTGGTCCTCTGCTGGATACGGTGTGGCCTCACATGGAAAGCGCATAAAATAATGAAAGGCCGGTAGGCTTCTTACATCCACTCCTGCCAGATGGAAACCATCAACACTTCTTACGCTTCATGCGCCAGGTTCCTCTGACAGCTCCGACAAACCATCACACATCTCCTGCAACTCATTAAACATCCTTGCCACATGGAAGCCATCGCACACCGAATGATGGACCTGCACCGCGAGCGGCAGCAGCACTTTTCCATCCTGCTCGTAGTATTTTCCAAACGTGAACATAGGCGAAAAGAAGTTCTTCATGTGCGCAATGTTCATATTAAAGTTGGTAAACGTTACCCACGGAATAGACGACACAAAAAAGACATTTTCCCGGGACTCTTCCTTAGGCCAGTAAGAAAGGCTATTTCCATAGCGGGCCGTATCTTCTGCATACGTGTTCTGGAAGTGATGAATATTGCCGTCATAGTGGCTCCACAATGACGAAAACGTCTCCGTTTCGGGATGGAAAATCGTATAGCTTGGATGAATTTCATTCCAGACGACGAGCTCATTGCCCTTCATGGCCATACGGAACTCAGGATGCCGGTTCATGATGTTAGACAGGAGAAAAATGATCGTCGGGTAAAACTTCCAGCCCACCGCTTTGATATGTTTTCGCAGCGCGGTAATGTCGATGAGAACGGTTTGGTTAATTGTGCATTCAGCAAATGACTGGAAGACTTCAAAATGCTCCTTCCTTGGCCAACGAGATAAATCAACAGGCGTATACTCCGGGGCTGTTTTTTTCATTGTTTAACCTTTGATTATCAACCGTCTACGTGATTTTGGGCCAGAAACAACCGGACAACCATTTCAACCGTATCTAATCTTCCTGTCAATCTCAGCCTGTGGCTTTCCGAACAGGTATCCCTGCACGAGATCGCAGCCAAGCGCCTGAAGCCGTTCAAGCTGCGCTTCGGTTTCAACACCCTCTGCAATGACCCGCATGTTGAGGCTCTTCGCCATGCCGGTAATTAACTTAACGATATTAAGGGCATCATCCTGCGTGGATATCGGATTCACAAAGGATTTATCTATCTTAATTTTATCAAAATTCAGTTCACTCAGTCGTGAAGTGGTTTACTGAATTTGGCCACCTGAA
>NZ_KV787820.1:0-7559 GCF_001807145.1 Enterobacter sp. HMSC16D10 | reverse complement strand
AGGAGGGAGTGACCATCTCATTAAATATCCTACGTTAAGCCTGTTTTTTGAGCTGGCATGGCGGGCAGCTATGAGCGAAGTATAGTCATTCGCCCTATCTCTTTTGTCGCACTTTCAACAAGGGGGTCGCTTGGAAAGCGGAACGAGGTCAGTCTCCGCCCGGACTGCTCAGCTCTTTAAACAGCAAAAGAGAGGCATCTTATGAGAAGGGATTGTTCAGTATGTCAAGGCAGACTGCTTTTTCATCCGCAGGTACTGAGGGTAAATGCTCAATTCCGGTACGATTCTTACTCTATAGCCAGACAGAATTCAGCATTGTGCTGAACCCGAATCTTTTTTTACTCTGACAGGCCTGTTCATCAGAACCCTGAAAAAACAATTTTCCCGTTCACATTTTTATTTTCCATGTCCTCATGAGCCCGGCGAAGTGCTTTAGCATTCAGCCTGCCATACTCTGCCAGCAACGGAGGTTTGAGCTTACCGGAATCCAGCATGCATGAGAGTTTGTTAAGAATATCATGCTGTTTAGACATGTCCGCAGTAGCATGCATGGGGCGGGTAAACATTGCCTCCCAGTGAACAGAAACGCTCTTAAATTTGATCAAACGCAGATCCAGTGGTTCAGGGTCGTCGATGAGTCCGATACGGCCTTGTGGGGCAATAATTTCGGCCATATTTTCCCAGGCAGATGGCGTGGTGTACGTTGAGAAAATCCGGGTAATGGGAGGGAGTCCAGCAAGGCTGGCAACCTGTGGCGCAAGCGCACATGAATGATCCAGGACATAATGCGCACCAAACCCGCGAACCGCTCTGACACTCTCCTGCCGGGAGGCAGTCCCGATGATGTTCACCCGACTCAGAGTGCGGGCAAGCTGTATAGCCATACAAGGGACTCCGCCCGCACCGCCAAGCATCAACAGGGTCTGATCAGCATCTCCGTTCACTGACAACTGCAGACGATCAAATAACATTTCCCAGGCTGTCAGACCGGTCAGAGGAACCGACGCTGCAGCTTCAAAACTTAGTGCTGCCGGCTTTATCCCCGTAATGCGTTCGTCAACCAGCTGAAACTCTGCGTTGGCTCCCTGGCGATCGAGCACACCGGCATAGAAAACGTGGTCACCTGGCCTGAACAGCGTCACCTCTGGTCCGGTTGCTTCAACAACACCGGAAGCGTCGTATCCCATAACTACCGGATTGCCTGCAGAGGGACTGATGTTTCGCCGGCTTTTCAGGTCCCGTGGGTTAACCGCGACCGCCCTGACTCTGATCAAAAGATCACGCCCCTTGGGCATGGATGGGTGGGGAAGCGACAAATCTTCAATAACGGATGTACTTTCCCGGGTTGCCAGAAACCAACGGCTTTCATTCTGTCTCCTTAAAAAGGTCAGTCACCAGATAAATAAATGTAAAAGTGTGCGGAACGCGATACCCGCCAGTGCCCCCGGCAGTGCAAATCGAAAAATACGCGGAAAGCGGGCGCTGGGTAATGCTGTCAACCTGTTGATGACTATTTTAATCTGTAGTCATTCAATCCTTGTAACATCAGGATGATCCTGGTGTCAGTGAAAATACGAAATCAACACGTTGGTATCATTACCCACCTGTGAACTGACGTCGGCATTTTGAATCTCACTTCGGCGTGCCCCCTCCGAATGGCGCAAAACATTTCGTGGTATGGCATGATAGCACCCGAAGAGAGTCAATTCAGGGTGGTAAATGTGAAACCAGTAACGCTATACGATGTCGCAGAGTATGCCGGTGTCTCTTATCAGACCGTTTCCCGCGTGGTGAACCAGGCCAGCCACGTCTCTGCGAAAACGCGGGAAAAGGTGGAAGCGGCGATGGCGCAGCTGAACTACATTCCCAACCGCGTGGCACAACAACTGGCGGGGAAACAGTCGTTGCTGATTGGCGTTGCTACCTCCAGTCTGGCCCTGCACGCGCCGTCGCAAATTGTCGCGGCGATTAAATCTCGCGCCGATCAACTGGGTGCCAGCGTGGTGGTGTCGATGGTAGAACGAAGCGGCGTCGAAGCCTGTAAAGCGGCGGTGCACAATCTTCTCGCGCAACGCGTCAGTGGGCTGATCATTAACTATCCGCTGGATGACCAGGATGCCATTGCTGTGGAAGCTGCCTGCGCTAATGTTCCGGCGTTATTTCTTGATGTCTCTGACCAGACTCCCATCAACAGTATTATTTTCTCCCATGAAGACGGTACGCGACTGGGCGTGGAGCATCTGGTCGCATTGGGTCACCAGCAAATCGCGCTGTTAGCGGGCCCATTAAGTTCTGTCTCGGCGCGTCTGCGTCTGGCGGGCTGGCATAAATATCTCACTCGCAATCAAATTCATCCGATAGCGGAACGGGAAGGCGACTGGAGTGCCATGTCCGGTTTTCAACAAACCATGCAAATGCTAAATGAGGGCATCGTTCCCACTGCGATGCTGGTTGCCAACGATCAGATGGCGCTGGGCGCAATGCGCGCCATTACCGAGTCCGGGTTGCGCGTTGGTGCGGATATCTCGGTAGTGGGATACGACGATACCGAAGACAGCTCGTGTTATATCCCGCCGTTAACCACCATCAAACAGGATTTTCGCCTGCTGGGGCAAACCAGCGTGGACCGCTTGCTGAAACTCTCTCAGGGCCAGGCGGTGAAGAGCAATCAGCTGTTGCCCGTCTCACTGGTGAAAAGAAAAACCACCCTGGCGCCCAATACGCAAACCACCTCTCCCCGCACGTTGGCAGATTCCTTAATGCAGCTGGCACGACAAGTTTCCCGACTTGAAAGCGGGCAGTGAGCGCAACGCAATTAATGTGAGTCAGCTCACTCATTAGGCACCCCAGGCTTTACACTCTATGTGTCCGGCTCGTATGTTATGCGAAAATGTGAGCGGATAACAATTCACGCAGGATACAACTATGACAATGATTACGGATTCACTGGCCGTCGTATTACAACGTCGTGACTGGGAAAACCCTGGCGTTACCCAACTTAATCGCCTTGCGGCACATCCCCCTTTCGCCAGCTGGCGTAATAGCGAAGAGGCTCGCACCGATCGCCCTTCCCAAGAGTCGCGCAGCCTGAATGGTGAATGGCGCTTTGCCTGGTTTCCGGCACCAGAAGCGGTACCAGAAAGCTGGCTGGAGCGCGATCTTCCTGACGCCGATACTGTCATCGTCCCCTCAAACTGGCAGATGCACGGTTACGATGCGCCTATCTACACCAACGTGACCTATCCCATTGCGGTCAATCCGCCGTATGTTCCCACGGAGAATCCGACGGGTTGTTACTCGCTCACATTTAATGTTGATGAAAGCTGGCTACAGGAAGGCCAGACGCGAATTATTTTTGATGGTGTTAACTCGGCGTTTCATTTGTGGTGCAACGGGCGCTGGGTCGGTTACGGACAGGACAGTCGTTTGCCGTCTGAATTTGACCTGAGCGCATTTTTACACGCCGGAGAAAACCGCCTCGCGGTGATGGTGCTGCGCTGGAGTGACGGCAGTTATCTGGAAGATCAGGATATGTGGCGGATGAGCGGCATTTTCCGTGACGTCTCGTTGCTGCATAAACCGAGCACGCAAATCAGCGATTTCCATGTAGCCACTCACTTTAATGATGATTTCAGCCGCGCTGTACTGGAGGCAGACGTTCAGATGTACGGCGAGCTGCGCGATGAGCTGCGGGTGACGGTTTCTTTGTGGCAGGGTGAAACGCAGGTCGCCAGCGGCACCGCGCCTTTCGGCGGTGAAATTATCGATGAGCGTGGTGGTTATGCCGATCACGTCACCCTACGTCTGAACGTCGAAAACCCGAAACTGTGGAGCGCCGAAATCCCGAATCTCTATCGTGCGGTGGTTGAACTGCACACCGCCGACGGCACGCTGATTGAAGCAGAAGCCTGCGATGTCGGTTTCCGCGAGGTGCGGATTGAAAATGGTCTGCTGCTGCTGAACGGCAAGCCGTTGCTGATTCGCGGCGTTAACCGTCACGAGCATCATCCTCTGCATGGTCAGGTCATGGATGAGCAGACGATGGTGCAGGATATCCTGCTGATGAAGCAGAACAACTTTAACGCCGTGCGCTGTTCGCATTATCCGAACCATCCGCTGTGGTACACGCTGTGCGACCACTACGGCCTGTATGTGGTGGATGAAGCCAACATTGAAACCCACGGCATGGTGCCAATGAATCGTCTGACCGATGATCCGCGCTGGCTACCCGCGATGAGCGAACGCGTAACGCGAATGGTGCAGCGCGATCGTAATCACCCGAGTGTGATCATCTGGTCGCTGGGGAATGAATCAGGCCACGGCGCTAATCACGACGCACTCTATCGCTGGATCAAATCTGTCGATCCTTCCCGCCCGGTACAGTATGAAGGCGGCGGAGCCGACACCTTCGCAACCGATATTATTTGCCCGATGTACGCGCGCGTGGATGAAGACCAGCCCTTCCCGGCTGTGCCGAAATGGTCCATCAAAAAATGGCTTTCGTTGCCTGGAGAGACGCGCCCGCTGATCCTTTGCGAATACGCCCACGCGATGGGTAACAGTCTTGGCGGCTTCGCTAAATACTGGCAGGCGTTTCGTCAGTACCCCCGTTTACAGGGCGGCTTCGTCTGGGACTGGGTGGATCAGTCGCTGATTAAATATGATGAAAATGGCAATCCGTGGTCGGCTTACGGCGGTGATTTTGGCGATACGCCGAATGATCGCCAGTTCTGCATGAACGGTCTGGTCTTTGCAGACCGCACGCCGCATCCGGCGCTGACGGAAGCAAAACACCAGCAGCAGTTTTTCCAGTTCAGTTTATCCGGGCGAACCATCGAAGTGACCAGCGAATACCTGTTCCGTCATAGCGATAACGAGCTCCTGCACTGGATGGTGGCGCTGGATGGCAAGCCGCTGGCAAGCGGTGAAGTGCCTCTGGATGTCGCTCCACAAGGTAAACAGTTGATTGAACTGCCTGAACTACCGCAGCCGGAGAGCGCCGGACAACTCTGGCTAACGGTTCACGTAGTGCAACCGAACGCGACCACATGGTCAGCAGCCGGACACATCAGCGCCTGGCAGCAGTGGCGTCTGGCGGAAAACCTCAGCGTGACACTCCCCTCCGCGCCCCACGCCATCCCGCAACTGACCACCAGCGAAACGGATTTTTGCATCGAGCTGGATAATAAGCGTTGGCAATTTAACCGCCAGTCAGGCTTTCTTTCACAGATGTGGATTGGCGATAAAAAACAACTGCTGACGCCGCTGCGCGATCAGTTCACCCGCGCACCGCTGGATAACGACATTGGCGTAAGTGAAGCGACCCGCATTGACCCTAACGCCTGGGTCGAACGCTGGAAGGCGGCGGGCCATTACCAGGCCGAAGCAGCGTTGTTGCAGTGCACGGCAGATACGCTTGCCGACGCGGTGCTGATTACCACGGTCCACGCGTGGCAGCATCAGGGGAAAACCTTATTTATCAGCCGGAAAACCTACCGGATTGATGGAAGTGGTCAAATGGCGATTACCGTTGATGTTGAAGTGGCGAGCAATACGCCACATCCGGCGCGGATTGGCCTGACCTGCCAGCTGGCGCAGGTAGCAGAGCGGGTAAACTGGCTCGGATTAGGGCCGCAAGAAAACTATCCCGACCGCCTTACTGCGGCCTGTTTTGACCGCTGGGATCTGCCATTGTCAGACATGTATACCCCGTACGTCTTCCCGAGCGAAAACGGTCTGCGCTGCGGGACGCGCGAATTGAATTATGGCCCACACCAGTGGCGCGGCGACTTCCAGTTCAACATCAGCCGCTACAGTCAACAGCAACTGATGGAAACCAGCCATCGCCATCTGCTGCACGCGGAAGAAGGCACATGGCTGAATATCGACGGTTTCCATATGGGGATTGGTGGCGACGACTCCTGGAGCCCGTCAGTGTCGGCGGAATTCCACCTTAGCGCCGGTAGCTACCATTACCAGTTGCTCTGGTGTCAAAAATAATAATAACCGGGCAGGCCATGTCTGCCCGTATTTCGCGTAAGGAAATCCATTATGTACTATTTAAAAAACACAAACTTTTGGATGTTCGGTTTATTCTTTTTCTTTTACTTTTTTATCATGGGAGCCTACTTCCCGTTTTTCCCGATTTGGCTACATGACATCAACCATATCAGCAAAAGTGATACGGGTATTATTTTTGCCGCTATTTCTCTGTTCTCGCTATTATTCCAACCGCTGTTTGGTCTGCTTTCTGACAAACTCGGGCTGCGCAAATACCTGCTGTGGATTATTACCGGCATGTTAGTGATGTTTGCGCCGTTCTTTATTTTTATCTTCGGGCCACTGTTACAATACAACATTTTAGTAGGATCGATTGTTGGTGGTATTTATCTAGGCTTTTGTTTTAACGCCGGTGCGCCAGCAGTAGAGGCATTTATCGAGAAAGTCAGCCGTCGCAGTAATTTCGAATATGGTCGCGCGCGGATGTTTGGCTGTGTTGGCTGGGCGCTGTGTGCCTCGATTGTCGGCATCATGTTCACCATCAATAATCAGTTTGTTTTCTGGCTGGGTTCTGGCTGTGCATTCATCCTCGCCGTTTTACTCTTTTTCGCCAAAACGGATGCGCCCTCTTCTGCCACGGTTGCCAATGCGGTAGGTGCCAACCATTCGGCATTTAGCCTTAAGCTGGCGCTGGAACTGTTCAGACAGCCAAAACTGTGGTTTTTGTCACTGTATGTTATTGGCGTTTCCTGCACCTACGATGTTTTTGACCAACAGTTTGCTAATTTCTTTACTTCGTTCTTTGCTACCGGTGAACAGGGTACGCGGGTATTTGGCTACGTAACGACAATGGGCGAATTACTTAACGCCTCGATTATGTTTTTTGCGCCACTGATCATTAATCGCATCGGTGGGAAAAACGCCCTGCTGCTGGCTGGCACTATTATGTCAGTACGTATTATTGGCTCATCGTTCGCTACCTCAGCACTGGAAGTGGTTATTCTGAAAACGCTGCATATGTTTGAAGTACCGTTCCTGCTGGTGGGCTGCTTTAAATATATTACCAGCCAGTTTGAAGTGCGTTTTTCAGCGACGATTTATCTGGTCTGTTTCTGCTTCTTTAAGCAACTGGCGATGATTTTTATGTCTATTCTGGCGGGCAATATGTATGAAAGCATCGGTTTCCAGGGCGCTTACCTGGTGCTGGGTCTGGTGGCGCTGGGCTTCACCTTAATTTCCGTGTTCACGCTTAGCGGCCCCGGCCCACTTTCTCTGCTGCGTCGCCAGGTGAATGAAGTCGCTTAAGAAATTAATGTCGGATACGGCGCGAGCGCCTTATCCGACCAACTTATCAGGACGGAATGTTAAAAATGAACATGTCGATGACAGAAAAAATAAAAGCAGGCAAGCTATTTACCGATATGTGCGAAGGCTTACCTGAAAAAAGACTTCGTGGGAAAACATTAATGTATGAGTTCAATCACTCGCATCCATCAGAAGTTGAAAAAAGGGTAATGACTCCAACTTATTGATAGTGTTTTATGTTCAGATAATGCCCG
>NZ_KV787819.1:0-3553 GCF_001807145.1 Enterobacter sp. HMSC16D10 | reverse complement strand
AAGCATTAGAACTCCTGTTGGCAGCCAAAGAGAGCCACTGAACGGTTCGCCGGGAGTAACTAAATTTTCCCGGCTTCGGTTCATTAAATTTCAGTTGCTTAACAAAAAATTTGCATGATAATCAGTCGGTTAACTTTTAAGTGTGTCGTAAGTTATCATGAAAAAATCTCACTTAAAATTTTATATCTCTTTATTATCAATAGCTTATTTCAAATGATGACTACGTTGGAGTAAATCTGAACTGAAAAAAGCTGAAATTCTTTTCACTCTTTTCAGTTCTCTGCTCGCTGTAAATCCCCAGTTGTGGCGCGGTCTGGCGCTATCATTTGTAAAAAATCCCAACTGAAAAATTTTTGTGATCTGAAAACCGCAGGCGGGTGCGGTGTAGTGCGATTTTGATGATAATTTCCTAGAATTTGCGAGCCCCAGTGTTGTAAAGTTGAAGTACGCTAGTAAAATTTGTTATATGCCATATGTTTATAATGCTTAATAGTTTGGTTGTTGAATAATATGTGTAATAAATTATCTTTAAGGAAGAGTTTATGGATCAGCAATTGATAAAGTCTATCTATGTTGAAAAGTTATTTGGTTTATATACTTATGATTTCGACAGTGAAAAAATTAATAGTAGTGCTGTAATTTTATATGGTGACAATGGAGTTGGGAAAAGTACACTCTTAAGATTAGCCTTTCATTTACTTTCACCAGATAATCGGAGTGGGCATCGTACGGCTCTGTACCGTACGAGTTTTTCATTATTGAAGGTAGAACTAACTTCTGGTTATGTACTAACAGCAAAACATGATTCACAAAGAGGTGAAGATAGTTTGATGGTGTTAGATATATTAAAAGGTGACGAAGTAATCGCTAGGTGGAATTATAGGAAAAGTTCTAATGAATCACGAAGAGTTATTGTTGATGATGAAGTTGTTTACTTTCATGATCGAGATATTATAGAGCTATTGCCTAGACAAGCTAAGAAATCAACGGTAAAAGATCCGCTTAGAAAAGTTACTAGTGAGCGCCTTTATATCGAAACTTTAAAGAAAGTCACACCTATCACATTTATTTTAAATGCAGATAGACGTTTAGATGGTGATACTATTAGCGATCCTGACGATGAAGTTGAGTTACGTCAAGCTGTTAGAATGGGAACACCTAAAAGAATAAATGATCTTGTTTTACGTTCGAGAGAGATAGCTCTTAGTCAAGCGTTGAGTGCCGCGACAAAGTGGATAGCAAGAAAAGCAGTTCAAGGAACAAATCAGGGCACCGATAATGTCCATTCAACATATGTTAGAATTCTCAAACAATTAGTCTCAAGCACTGATAGAACCGAAGTTATTTTTCAAGATGATGATATTGATATATTACGAGGTAATCTAAAAAAAATAGGTTCAGAAACACAAGATTTGGCTAAATATGAATTAACTTCATTTTTAGAAATGTCTGAGTTTGAAAAGATCTTGTCCACCGCATCACACTCCAAAAGAGCATTGTCAGCTGAGTTATTAAAGCCTTATATTGAAAGTTTAGAAGGCCGATTAGCTGGTGTGAGATCCATATATAAAATATTGAATAAATTTATTTCTACAATAAATGGATTGTTGACTGATAAAGAGATACGCTTTCAGTTGAGTCAGGGATTTATGATAATAAATAGATTTGGAGATATTTTACAACCAGCTCAGCTTTCTTCTGGGGAGCAGCAGTTATTACTGCTTTTTTGCTATGTACTAGTAGCGAGAGATACACCTAGTATATTTATGATTGATGAGCCAGAAATTTCATTGAATATAAAGTGGCAACGTATAATTATTAATTCTTTATTAGATATAACTGATGGTGCAAATATTCAATTTATATTCGCATCACACTCGCTGGAAATTATTTCTCAACATCGTCATCGTGTGGTTAAATTGGAAAATGAAAATGTCTGATTTACCAAGAAGAACTATTGAAGATATTAAAACTCGCTATTTTGTTGAGCCTACTCTTCAGGATGTATATGTTGAAGGGGTGTTTGATAAATTAGTGCTGAATTCATGGTGTGAAAAAAATGATGAAAAATCAATTGTTTCATACGTAATTGATAGCGTAGATATTCCATTCGAGATTCTTGAAAAGTATGGGTTGACCGATGGAAATAAACAGAGGGTTATCGCATTAGCAAAAGAGTTGGAAGAGTTACATTGTAATAGTTATAAATGTTTAGTAGATAAGGACTTAGATCATTGGTTTGATGCTATTGAAGATATCCCGCAACTTATTTGGACTGATTTTAGCTCCCTTGAAATGTACTTTTTCTCAGAGCAACTTATTAAGCGTATACTAGTCGATATTTCTAATAGCAAAATTAATAATTGGGGAGTTTTTTACGCATCCTTTTTAACCGTTCTCAAGCAACTTTATAGTATTAAACTTGCTGATCGTCAACTTAATCTGAATGGTAAATGGTGTGATATTAAGAAATCTCTTTCATCTAAAAACAGTACGCTTATTTTTGATTTCAGTGGATATATAAATAAGAATCTGATTACCTTTGGTCTCAAAGCTAGAGAAGCCGAATTCGTAAAACTGCATAGTGATTGGTTAGATAAATTAGATTGTGATCCTCGATTGTGCATTAGGGGACATGATTTTGTAGAGCTTATGTCGAGTGCGGTTAAAGAATATAAAGGAATGAAAAACTTCCAAGAATCAGAAGCTCTTCAACGCATTTTATTGGCTTTTATTGATGAAATAGATCATCTTATTCATCAATTAAGATAATTAGCGTACCACTGAAGCATTTTTCGTCTTGAGTCTAAATATTGCGCATGATTGTAAGTTCCACGAATAGAGTTCTTATCAACATGCGCAAGTTGCATTTCAATCCAAGCGCTCTCAAATCCGTGTTCGTGCAGAATCGTGCTCATTGTATGCCTGAAACCGTGGCCAGTTAAGCGTCCATGGTAGCCCAGCAGCTTAATCACCTTGTTGATACTGGCTTCACTCATCGGCTTCCTGACATCATTGCGGCCTGGGAAAACGAGGTTGTAATTCCCCGTAATTACTTGCAACCTCCTTAATATAATGAGCGCCTGAGTAGATAAAGGAACTAGATGAGGACGGCGTTTCTTCATTCGCTCTTTAGGAATCTCCCAGAGGGCGTTATCTAAATCAAACTCGGCCCATTCCGCAGCACGTAGCTCTATTGTTCTCACACCTGTTAGCATCAGCAGCTGTGTGGCGTACTTGGTTACTAAACTGCCTTGATAGTTCTTCAGAGCGCTGACAAAAGCAGGTAATTCACTTTCAGTCAGGAACGGGAAGTGTTGAGTTTTAGGCTTGTTGAGCGCAATCGCCAGATCAGGAGCAAAGTTATATTTAGCTCGCCCGGTGGCTACGGCATAACGTAAAACTTCACCACAACGGCGGCGGATCTTACTGGTTTGCTCCAAAGCACCTCTTTTCTCGATCTTTTGCAGAACGGTGAGCAGTTCTAGTGGTTCAATCTGTTCGATTGGGCGTTGGCCGATAAACGGAATCTATGGTCACTCCCGTTTTTGCA
>NZ_KV787818.1:0-942 GCF_001807145.1 Enterobacter sp. HMSC16D10 | reverse complement strand
CTGCCAGTCGTCACTGCCGTACTGGCTGCCCTGGTCTGAGTGCACGATGACCTCGCCGTCCGGTTTTCGCCGCCAGACGGCCATCATCAGCGCGTCGAGTGCCAGTTCGCGTGAGAGAGTGGGCTTCATCGACCAGCCGACCACATTACGGGCGAAGAGATCGATAACCACCGCCAGATACAGCCAGCCCTGCCAGGTGCGGATATAAGTAATATCTGTGACCCAGACCTGATTGGCCCGGACAACAGTAAACTGCCGTTGCACGCGATTAGGGGCAACCACTGAAGGCCGGCCGGCGATACGACGCGGCGCTTTATAGCCGCGTACGGCTTTGATCCGGTTTTGTTGCATAATACGACCCACCCGGTTTTTGCCGCAGGTTTCCCCGATTTCGTTCAGGTCGCCATGAACCCGCCGGTAACCGTATACGCCTCCGCTCAGTGAATATGAGTCGCGGATAAGCATCAGCAGACGCTGGTTATCTTTATCACGCGCCGAGACCGGGTTGTGCAGCCACGCATAGAACCCGGCCCGGGCGACATTCAGTACCCGACACATCGTCATCACACCCCATACAGTGCGGTGTTCATTGATAAAGCGGTACTTCAGTCGGGCTCCCTTGCAAAGTACCGCGCGGCCTTTTTCAGGATATCCCGTTCTTCTTCGGTGCGTTTTAGCTGCGCCCGGAGTTTCAGGATCTCGCTTTTGGCTTCCAGTAAATCCCGGGCATGCTGTTCGCTGTTATCAGGTTTGATAGCCCGTAGCCACTTGTAGAGGCTGTGTGCAGAAACGCCCAGACGGTCGGATACTTCGGCAACGGAATAACCGCGTTCTGTTATCTGACGGACGGCTTCTTCCTTAAATTCAGGTGTAAATCGTGGTGTGCCCATACGCTCCTCCTATGCTCAAACTATAGGGCAGGATCGTCTACCGGGGCGGGGT
>NZ_KV787817.1:334173-354740 GCF_001807145.1 Enterobacter sp. HMSC16D10 | reverse complement strand
TAACGCGGTGGCCAGTTTTTGTTGACCACTTCAGTCGCGAGAGCGAGGAATATCCCGTTCCGAAATCATCGATGGAAATTTTGACACCCAGTGCCCGGAGCTTTTTGAGAATAGTGATCGGCATGTTGCTGTCACTGAAGAGCGAAGACTCTGTTACCTCTAGCTCAAGTCGGCTGGCCGGTAGCCCTGTCTCTTTCAGGATGGACTGCACCATCGCGGTAAACGATTTCGTGCCTAGCTGAACGGGGGAGACGTTCACCGAGATCCTGGCCGGCACCGCCCAGGACACCGCTTCCCGGCAGGCCATCTCAAGCACCGACTTGCCGATCTCATTGATCATTCCCGTTTTTTCAGCGACGGAAATAAAATAATCTGGCGCGAGTATCCCTTTCACCGGGTGTATCCAGCGAATAAGCGCTTCATAGCCGTAAATTTCATTGCTGAATGAATCGACAATAGGCTGGTAATAGACAACGAATTCATTGTGATCGATCGCCAGAGCCATATCATGTTCAAGGGTTCTGCTTTCCTGCAGTCTTTGCAGCATCCACTGACGGAAGACCTTAATCTGCTGCGAACCTTCTTTTTTCGCTTCGTAAAGGGCCAGATCGGCAAATTTGTATAGATAATCAGAGCGTCGTTCATTATCAGATAAAACGATACCCACGCAGGTGGCAATTTTTATCAGCTGGTTATTAATCGTATAGGGCTGGCTGATATGATCGCTGATTTCTTTGGCGCGCGAAACGGCGGCGGTTTCCGTGAGTCCGCTGGAGAGAAGGGCGAATTCATCGCCGCCCAAGCGGTAAAACGTATCCGTTGCGCTGCTCATCGAGGTCAGCCGTCGGGATACCTGATTCAGCAGCAAATCTCCCGTATCATGGCCATAGGTATCGTTGACCTCTTTGAAGCGGTCTAAATCAAATAACATCACCGTGACGGGGACGTGGTTTTTATCTGCCTGAAGATTAATTTTGTTGAGATCGTCCCAGAAGAAAAGGCGGTTTTTCATGCCGGTGAGGGAGTCATGATAAACATCATACTCCAGCTTCGCGTTCTGAATTTGCAGCTTTTCTTTTGATATTTGAAGCTCGTCAGCCAGGCTCTTAACCTGCATGTGTGCTTTCAGAATATTTTTATTCTGGTAGATCATTAAGAAGCCGAGAATAAAGCTTAAAATCACCAGGAGCAATGAAAGTGCCGAGTAGATATAATACAGTATCTGTATTTTCTTATTGGATTCGTTAACTGTGTTAATATCTTTTGTTAATGCCGTGGCAGAAAGCTGGCTTAGCGGTGCATCAAGTTCATGCATATTTGTCAGGTATGCTTTTAACTCCGGGTGGCTCATATTTTCAAGATGGCTATCCAGATAGGCCAGTATGTTTTCTAAGCGTAAAGCGAGTTCCTGATGCGTTTTATCGCTGTCAATGTAGCGACCTAAATCGCCCCCCTTCATTAAATCGCCCTGACTGAGCATAATTTCGAGGCGCATGCGGACCTGGTCTATCGTAACGTCATCGGTATCGGTTGCGTATAGACCAAGCCATGATTCAAAACGGTAATACTCTGATACCAGTTGTGCCACGGACCAGGACTCAGTGTATTGAGTCAGTTTTTGCAATTCTTGCTGACGATCATAAACAAGGTATGCAATATATCCTGTCGTGATAAAAAGAGAAAAAATGATACCAACCAGTATCCTGTTCATTATGTTCTCCTGAACGACTACTCAATCTTCATTTTGCTTACCTGCCATGCTGATCGTGAGTAATAAATCTGATTATTCAACTCAGGAAGACTGTCATAGGGGTATACAATGAACGATGGGCCTTTATCGCGGATGCGCATATATTCGCCATTGACCTTTAAGGCAAGGATGGCGTTGTATTTTTTAAAGTCGCTGAGAGGGATGATGGTTGAGTAATCATTGAGCGCAATAACATTCACGTTCGTACCTTTTGCACCCACATAATCCATGAGCTTGCTCATTGGGACACCCTCAAACTTCGTACGACCGTTATACCAGGGGGAGGTTGTCTCGAAACTCACGACACCCAGTTTTTCAAGGCTGGCGAGATCAAACACTGCTTTTCCATTTTCATTGGTATTTTCTATATTACCGGAAATCGTTAAAATGGGTTTACCAACTGGTTTTGGCAGGTCGCCAGCCCAGGTTACACTCTGTACCAGACAGCATAACAGCAGTAGGGTTAATCGCATTTTGACCTCCACCTTTTAACAGAAGTATAAGAATTATAATTTAGATATCACACGAGTTGATATATTTTGTTGGGAAGTCAGGGGTTTTATCGTTTTTATTGATGTGATATCAATAAAATCAATCTGTTAGGTGGTGTGGGTGACAGAGTGTTTGATACTCAAGCGACACTTAACTTTTTGATAAAGGCTAAAATTGCGGGCATAAATGCTCTGTTGATTAAAAAATAATCGCTTTAATTGAGGGATATTATCTTTTAAGACAATTGTGGGGTGTTCGTGGCGTTTTGACGTGCGAATCTGGAGACCAAATACGTGCTCCGGTTGTGTCCGTTGTTTCAGGATGATGACAAGCGAGGACACGTACATTTCGACTGTGCATGTCCCCTACCGCTTGCCTTACTTCAGGTCCTCCCGGATGGCTTACGCCGACTTGCCCCTTTCGCTATGCTGGCAAACACTGCGTCCCGGTAGATCCACGCGTGAACCAGTGCGGCAGAAAGATGGACCAGCACCACGGCAAAAAGCAATTTTGCCAGAAGGCTGTGGGCGTCGTGACACCAGGCATACAGTGCTGGACTGGTCGGGACAATCGCCGGCAGGTTGACGCCATCAAACATCACAATCGGCAGGCCCGCTGCCGACAGCTGCGCCCAGCCCAGCAGCGGCATTGCCAGCATTAACCCATACAGCATCCAGTGTGATGCCTTTGCGGCAAGCACCTGCCAGACGGGCAAATCGGCAGGAAGTCGGGGCGTCCGGCTCAGAAGTCGGTTGACCAGACGAACCAGTGCCAGCAGTAAAATGGCGATACCCAGCGGCCGGTGGAGGTCGATTAACCAAATCCGGTGATGTAACGACGTCATCATCGCGGCACCGATGAAAAGCATGGACAGGATCATCACCGCCATCAGCCAGTGAAGGCTCCGCGCCAGGGTATTGAAATGCTGCGGCGCGTGCTCTCGCCTATCTTTATTTGAGCTCATTTTACCTCCTGCTTTTGCACGGCTTCGGTGGCTTTGCCGTAGCCAATTTCCCGCTCACGGCGGCTGAAAGAGTGGGAGTAGGCAGCGGAGCGGGCGTTTAAGATGGGATCGTCAGACACCACAACGCCTGCAGGAACGACAGAAGGGTCAAAGTTAACGTCGCGGCACGCGCCTGTGGATTGTGCTTCGACGCGCGTCACTTCCAGCGTACCGGCCACCCTCTTTTTGCGATCGTCCGGCCATGGCTGCGAAGGGTCATCCACCGGATCGCCCGGCTGTGCGAGCTGCAAAACGTAATCCCAGTAGAGTGGCTTCTGCGCCAGGCGCTGACGCAGGTTTTCGAACAGGAAGTTGTCATCGGCTTTCTGCCGTTGCTCATCGCTTATCGACAGGAAAGGCTCGTGCGGACGCATCATCCAGCGAACGGCTTGACGTTCCCCCTGCGCGTTCACAAGGTAAAAGGCGTTAATGCTGTAAAAGTTGCGCCCGCGAAGCTGCCGGGGGCGGGTTTTTGTGCCGCCCATTTAAGGTATTTCTCCGCCTCCGGGTACGCTTTTAAAAAGTCTTTGAGACGCTGCGGATCCGGTTTCCCGGTGGACGCATCAACGGCCGTGGCTTTTCGTAAGGCCAGAAAACCTTCCGGGCTGTGCGTGGCGAAGAAAGGCTCGTTGTTCATCGCCATCCGCCATTGTTGCTTGTCATCTGTCTTTAGCAGTAGCGCCATGCTCAGGGTTTTGGTCGTACTATCCGGGGCATGCGGATCGCCGGTACCAATAGAGAATCGGCCCACCACGGGCACTTCCTGCTGTGAGAAGAGGCGGGAGGTTGAAAGGGAATCCGCCGAGCCGTTTGGCGTAAAGGTGCCGGCAAAGCAGATGCCTTTTCCATGCGCGCGACGAAAACCCGGCGGGAAGGGTTTCGGTGTTTCACCCACCAGTGCCTGGCTGACCGTGCGTGACCCAAGCCAGCCCGCCGTCCATGCAAAAGCAGATGCCAGCGTACCGGCGACAACGGCGATCGCTGCCAGCGCGCCCCAGGTTTTTTTGGACCTCAAATCCAGTTTCGACATAGACGTTTTTCCAGAACAAAATATCTTCACCTGTCATGCACAACGTGTTGCGCGTGACAGGTGTTAATACAGTGGCGAATATGGCTCGAGTATAGGAACTAAGGGGCGTAAAGAAAGAATATCACGAAAAGTTTAAACCTTTCCGCTGCAAAAAAGACCGGGTTACTCATCGTTGCGGAAGTTGTGACCGAGTGGTTATCCAGCGATAAAGAGTGGCGAAACAGGTAGGCGATGGCAGAAAATGTAAATAATGAACAGAAGGGATTATGCGATATTATCGATGAGATCGTCAGTTAACGGTTTCAATCTGTGTCTGAATAATTGCCTGATTTAGGACGCTTCTTCCACTGGGAAGCGTCCACTTTTTTATATATTGAAAAATATATTTCTGATATTAAGCACCGCTTTTTCTGTACAGAAAGTCTTGGTTTTTCATCCATCAAATTTTCTCTTTTATTTGACGCCCACATCCCTGTGCTGAATAACGATTAATGTCCTACAGATGCGGCATCAACAACGCGAGAGGGTTTCGGTGCTAAAGCAATAGCAAAAGCAGCGATAAAGAATATGACGCCTATCGACATCATCAGATTATTGGTAGAAAGCATCATGCTTTGGCTGTTAACCATCTTGTCAAAAAGCTCCCTAACAAACTGCCCACCTTGCTGAGGCGCCGAGTTGATGTACTGTGAAAGATCGCCTGTCGGGTCAACGACGGACGCCAGCCTGTCATGCGCAATATAGCGCTGGTCTTGCCATGACGTCGTCACGAGCGATGTGGCAAACGCGCCTGATAACGTTCGAACAAAGTTCATTAACCCGGCCGCGGAGGGCATTTCCGCTTCATCTACCGAGCCCATTGCAAGCCCCGTAATCGGGACATAGTACAACGGCATGCCAACGCCCATGAATAACAAAGGGACACAGATGGACCAGTAATCCATATCGGTCGTCGCGTAGGCACGCCAGAAGGTATCGAGACCGAGCCAGGCGCAGCCAAAGAAGATAAGAATGCGCGGATCGATTCTGTTGGAAAGGTTAGCGGCAACCGGAGAAAAGACCACCTGCAGAAGGCCACCCCAGGCCACTACAATCCCGGCCCATGTTGTTGTATACCCTAAGTTATATTGTAGCCACAAAGGCGTGAGGACATTCAGACCAAAAAAACACCCAAACGCAAGCGCGAGCACAAACATGCTGGCCGAGAAACCGCGATGGCGAAACACGCTGATATCGACAATCGGATGGTCAGCGGTCAGTTCCCAGATACAGAAACACAAAAAACCTATGCAGGCCACAATCGCCAGAACCCATATTTCTTCTGAGGCAAACCAGTCAAGGTCTTTCCCTTCATCCAGCATGATTTGCAGTGCGCCAACCCAGATAACCAGTAAAACAAACCCAACGATATCAATAGCGTTATTAACCAGCTCATCTTCGAAGATTTTCAATACTGACCACGCCACGACTGAAAAAGCGATGGCCATTGGAACGTTGATGATAAATACCCACGACCAGCTGTAATGATCGCAAATCCATCCACCGAGAACGGGACCAATAACGGGCGCCAGCAACGTGGTCATTGCCCATAGTCCCGTCGCCTGCATGGATTTTTCTTTCGGGAAAATACGCAGCAGTAACGTTTGTGATAAGGCCATCAGGGGGCCTCCTGCCATGCCCTGAAAAACTCGCATCAGCAGCAGCATTCCCAGCGAAGTGGAAAGGCCACAAAGCAATGAAAAAATACCGAACATGAACACGGAAATGGAGAAAACGCGCACGCCGCCAAACCGTGTGGTTAACCATCCTGAAAGCGGTACCGTAATGGCTTCAGCAACGGCATAGGCCGTGATGATCCAGGTACCCTGGCTGGTGCCTGCGCCCAGGGCACCAGCCATATTGGGTTGAGTGACGTTTGCAATGGTCATATTGAGCACGGCTAAAAAGTTCGCCATTGCAAGAACCAGGGCACCCACCCATAACATACCGCCCTTCAGCGAAGGAGGCTGGTTATCGATAACGAATGTAGACATAGCCCGGTTTCCGTTATTCACTTTTTAAATTAACTGTCGCTTTCATGGACAGCCCAACCCGCAGCGGATGTGCTGCAAGCTCGTCAGCATTGAGTTTGATGCGTACGGGTAAACGCTGAACAACCTTAATCCAGTTACCCGTTGCGTTCTGAGCAGGAATAACTGAAAACGCTGCGCCGGTTCCGCCATCAAAGCCTTCTACCGTTCCATGAAAAAGCACGTTATCGCCATACAGATCGCTTACCAGCTCCACTTTCTGCCCCACTTTCACATGCTGGAGTTGAACCTCCTTGAAGTTGGCATTGACGTGAATTTGCTGTACTGGCACCACGGACAATAACGGTGTGGAAGGTTGTACACGTTGCCCAAGCTCGACCTGGCGACGAGCAACCACGCCATCGACTGGCGAACGGATTACGGTTCTTTCCAGATCCAGTCTGGCCTGATCGCGCTTCGCTCTGGCAAGGACAACTTCAGGGTTGGTCTCGGTATCTGCGTTCTCAATCAGAACGGCATTCGCTTGTCTTGCACCCACCGCCGCCTGTTTTGCTGCATCTGCTTGCGCCACGGCGGCTTTAGCGGCATTCAGGTTTGCCAGAGCGGAAGCATAAACGTTTTGAATGCGCGTCAGCTCGTCGCCTGAAATCGCGCCTGTCTGCATGAGCGCCTCGCGTCGTTTGAGGTCAACCGTCGCGCGCTGGAAGTCAGCGTTTGCGGCATCAACCTGGGCCAGCAGGCGTTTTTGCTCTTTTTCATTAGCCACAACTTCTGCGCCGAGCTTTGTATCAGTGGCCTTATATCCATTTACTCGCCGAATGGACAGGTTCAGGTCTGCTTCCGCCTGATTAAGGGCTAGCTGCGCGTCGGTGGGATCCAGTTGGATCAGAACATCGCCTTTTTTTACCACCTGGGAATCCGTGACCAGGATGGCGCTTACCGTACCGGTAACGGCAGAAGAGAGTTGGGCTGATTCGACATCGGTATAGGCGTTATCGGTTTCAACATACCGGGAACCGACGAATTCCCACCAGGCAAAAGAGCCTGCACCAGCAAGCGCAATACTTACTGCAAGACAGGAGAACAAACGTTTTCTCTTTTTCTTTTTGATATCGGATGATTCAATATTTTGATTTTCAATCGCTGCAGAATGACTCATTTTATTTCCTTTCTTTCCACTATTTAGTTATTAACCTGGTGTTAAATAATCACTGTTTGCTCGAGGTATATCCGCCGCCTAAAGCGCGCGCTAATGCGACGTCAATCGTAAAGGCACGAGAATTAACGTCGGCTAATTTTCTGCGGGCAGCGACCAGCTCGTCTTCCGAGGATAAGACGTCAAGATAATCAGCAACTTTTCCTTCATACCTTTGTCTGGTGAGCGAATACGCTTTTTCTGCTGACGCGACTGCCGCCTGAGAATACAGCATCTCGTCTTTAAGAGAGGCTCTGCTGGTGAGCGCATCGCTCACTTCACGAAGTGCATTCGTTAACGTGTCGTTATATACATTCACCGCAATGTCATATTCACCGCTGGCGTATTTCAAATCACCCTGTAGCTGTTGCGTATTAAATATGGGCAACGATATTGCCGGGCCAAAGCTGCCAATTGCTGAGCCACTCCGGGTAAGGTTGTTAATACCCAATGACTGGAATCCGGCAAAGGCAACCAGATTAACGCTCGGGTAAAAACCGGCTTTTTTCTGTTTGATTTTCTCTGCTGCCGCCTCTGCGCGTAAACGTGCCGCGACAATATCGGGACGGCGACCAATCAGATCCAACGCAATATTGGGAGGAAGGTCCTCATGCGCTAAAAGCGTTGCCTTAGGCGCGGTTATGGCCAGCGCCCTGTCAGGCCCGTCACCGATCAATGCGGCGAGGGCATGTTTTTTGATCGCAATCGCTTCATCTATTGCCACCAGGTTTGCTTTTGCGTTGAGTTGACGCGTCTCAACCTGTTGAAGGCTGGATAAATCTTCAAGCCCCGCGTCATGCCGTTGCTGGAACAACGCAAGCGTACTGGTTCGTATCGTCAGGGTATCGTTAAGCGTTTCGCGAACGGTGTATAAATGCGCCAGCTCCGCGTAAACGGTAACAACAGACGAAGACAGCACCAGTCTTGTTTGCGCTTTTTCCGCGACTGCCGCCATTTCACCTGACGTAGCAGCCGCGAGCGCAGCGCGGTTTTTACCCCAAAAATCAATTTCCCAGCTCATATCCAGCGTGGTGCGCCCATAGCTGTTCCAGTTTTGGGGTGTTGCGCTTTCAGGCGTCACATAGTTGTAACTCATTTTGTCCCGCATAAAGCTGGCGTTAGCGGTGACCTCGGGGAAAAGCGATCCGCTCGCGCTTTGGGTCATCGCCTGCGCTTGCTTCACGCGAGCGTCGGCGATGTTAAGCGTAGGGGAATTTTTGAGCGCGTCATCAATCAGTCCGTTGAGCTGCTCATCACCGTATTTTTTCCACCAGTCATCTTTCGGCCACTGGCCGTTCTGATGTGGGAAACTCTGATCGCTTTTAAGTTGTGTGACCGTCTTCATAGGCGGTGGGGTGCCGAGATCGGGGATCATGGCGCATCCGCTCAGGCTGATGGCGGAAAAGACAACACAGCCCATCACTATCCTGGACCGGGTTGAACCGGAAATACGACACCTCGGGAGTGCCTCCTGAAAACCTTTCATCAGTACGCTCATCATGCTGTTCATCAAGTAGTCCAAATACAGTACCGTACAGTACGGTACGATTTATATCTTGACTTCTGAGCGCCGTCAAATAAAAATGTACTCGTCGGTACGATTACGAACCCTACTCACAGACGTGATTCCGAAATCAGATAACAAAAAGTGTTGGCGAGCGGCCAAACACCTAAACTACCGAGGAAACATATGGATAAAAGAGCGCTTAAACGGCAACAGATTCTGGACGTTGCATCCGGGCTGTTTCGACAAAAAGGATTTGATGCTACGTCTATCTCTGAGATCAACGCGATTGTGGGTGGCTCAAAATCGACAATTTACAGTCACTTTTCTTCGAAAGAAGAGCTATTTGTAGAATGCATGTCTTCTGAAACAGAACAGTATATTAAGAGCATGACTATTGAAACTGCAGGGCAGGTGCGCCTTTTCAGAAAATCACCACAGCTGGTCATCGAGCAATTTGCCGTTGCCTTTTTACGCTATATTTGTTCACCGGATATTGTGGACTTGCAAAGATTAATGATTTCCGAAGCCGGAAGGTCGGGAATTGGAGAGTTGTATTATGAACGAATGCAAAAACTTCGTTCAAATGTATCGGCGCTTTTCACCGATTTAATGAATCAAAATATTTTAAGAAAAGATGACCCAGTGCTGGCCGCTGAGTATTTTCGCTCTCTTCTCCAGGCCGGTATCCTTGAACCCTTGCTTTTAAAAGCACGAAAGGATCAGCCGGACGAAAGTGAAATTATCATGAAAGCGCAGGCCTCCGTTAATGCGTTTATGAAGTTGTATGGTCCTGAACAAAATGAGGATGTTGCAAAGACATCTCACTAAAATACAGTAAGCATTCTCTCACCCTATTATTAGGGTGATTTTTTCTTTTTGGAAATATTATTTTCAATTGTCATTGGATGACATTGCCAGCGGCCTTCTTGTAAATAAAATTTCGTGGATACTTATGTGTATAAAGTTTACTCTCTTAAAAGATCGTGAAACTGTAATTAAGTCCCTGACTCACTGGATTGACTCGAATTTATACAGACCTATTACCGTTCTGGATGTGGCGCGAAAATCCGGTTATTCATTGGCTTATATTCAACGAAACTTTCGCCAGGAGTGTGGCATAAGTATAGGTCTCTATATCCGCAGCCGGAAACTTGAAAAAGCCGCGCATATGCTCAGACATACGCAGCTCTCTGTTTCACATATATTTACAATGCTAGGCTACGAAGAGCCGTCAACGTTCAGCAGAGCGTTCTCAAACCAATATGGACTCTCCCCAACCAAATACCGTGAGATGGCTAAAAAAAGTCATGACATGAATGGCTTGTCGATATTGATTACTGAGGTGACGCGCGACTAATCCTTTGACGCATCGAGACGCAAGCGGCATAAATCATAGCGTTCTTCTCCCGGTTTAACGGTTCCCGTGAAGTGGTCATTGAGGCGACTCGAGGTAAATACCAGGTCTCCGTTCGGACGGATTGCCGGCGTGTCTGGCCTTGAGGCCATCATCTTTAACGGAATAACGCTTGCGTACTACGACCGAAAAACCCAGAGTGTGGTGCGGATAGACTAAAAGTGTTACCTATGTTCCCGGTCTGATCTGTCACCTATGTATCCGGTCATACACAGCAGCCACCCGGGCAATGATTGACCTTCTGACCCGACAAGAATGACAAGGACGAGTCCACCATGAAAAAAGCGCGTTTTTCCTTTTGGATCCCTCTCATCGCGGGCGGGATAGCACTGATATCGGCTTTTGTGGTCTGGTCAGTCAACATTTACCGCGTGACAAACCTTTCGATCCGCGGGGAGCAGTATCTTGCCTGTGGGGCGTTGCTGCTGGCGCTGGTGCCGATGGTCTATTTCATCAGAAAGGGGAGACTGAAAGGTAAGCGCCTTGCTGACGCGGTCAAAATCTACCTCGGCTTCTTTATTTGCAGCCTGCCGGTTGCCATGTTCGTGGTCTTTACAACGGCCTGGCTGCTGGAGGGGGACTATTCGGCCTGGAGCAAACCTTACCGGTATGAGTCCAGTACCCGCCACACCTGCTCGGGTGCGGAAGTCTACGAGCCGGAATTAAAGAAAGAGATCCGCATCTGTAACCCGCAGGGTAACGTTTATTCCGATACCACCCTGTATGTGGAAAAGCGGAGCAATGCCCTGGGGATTGTCGTGCTCTGGGCTATCACGCGCGCCTGAACCGGGGGAAAGTCAGGGCGCGAGAATCAGCGTCAGCCCGCCTCCAGCATCCCAAAACTCACAATCCGCGCGCGTCCCAGCTCTTTTGCCCGGTATAGCGCCACATCCGCAGCGCGCAGCAGGTTGTCGGTCTGGGCATGTTGTGGGTAGCTGGCAATGCCAATCGACACGTCCACCGGCCCAATCTCGGTCAGCCCGTAGCGAAGCGACAGCTCATGCACGCCGGTGTAAATCTTCTGCGCGCAGGCGTACGCTTCTGCTTCATCGGCACCGGAAAGCAGCACCAGAAACTCCTCGCCGCCATAGCGGAATGCCAGCCCGTTGTCATGTGCGGCCCGCTGAACAATTGACGCCACGCTTTTGATCACCAGATCGCCCGCTTCATGGCCGAAACGGTCGTTAATGCTCTTGAAGTGGTCGATATCAATCATCATGCAGCTTAAGGGCACGCCAGTGCGTATCGCCTGTGCCGTTTGGGTTTGCAGGGTATCTTCCAGATGATGACGATTACGCAGGCCGGTGAGCGGGTCAAACAACGCTTTTTCAAGCAACGCGTCGCGCAGACGCTGGTTGGCCAACGCCAGCCCGAGCGCCTCGGCCATCAGCTCCAGATACGCGCGGGAAGGGGCATTATCCGCCGTGATATTCTGGAAGGAGAGCAGGCCAATGGCCTCACCCTGAGCGATAAGCGGCACGCAAAGCGCGCTTTCCGCCTGGGATGCCGGAAGATGGTAGCAGGCAATATCCGGCTCGCCGTTCACCGGCGGGTGACTCTGCCCGCGACGCACGGCCCAGCACTCGTCCGGGTGGAACGTCGTCTCTTCACCCACCGGCGAAAGCCATTGCGCGACGCAGCGCATCTGCCACGGCTCGCGGTCAAGGACGTAGAGCCGGCCCGCGATCCCCGGCGCGATATTGGGGGCAAACAGCTCCGCCACGTTAATCACATCGTTAAAGTTCTCACACCCCTGCAGACGCTGGGTCATGCGCGCCAGCAGCTCGCGGATGGCCCAGTCGGCATCGCGCTCTTTTTCCAGACGCTGCCGCGCCAGGCCGTTTTCACGGAAGATGCTGATGGCCTGAGCCATATCGCCTATTTCATCAATCTGGTTGAAATTGGGCGTTTCAACCGCGTAATCCTGGGATGCCAGGCGGTGCACCACGTCGCTCAGGCGCACCACGGGGCGCAGCACGCGGCGTTTTAATATAAAGCCGAGCACAAACAGGAACAGCAGGGCGGTCAGGCCGACCGTCAGCTCTGAGGCGGTACGCAGCGCTTTCGATTTTTTTGTCGCCTCCTGAACGGCGGCGATGACGCGCTTGTCGAGTATCTGGCGGAAGTGATCGAGCTGATTCTGCGCGCGCTCAAGCTCCTGCTCATAGGGCTGACCATAGAGCAAGGCTACGGCCTGGGCGTCTTCACCGCGTTCCAGGCTTTCGAGGGCGGTTTGCTGCTCGTCCTGCAGCTCATCGACGATCTTTATTCCTTCATGCAGCAGGGCCAGTTCTTCATCCGATGCGCCGTTATCCTGCAGCTTTTCCAGCCGAAGCTCGATGCGCTTCAGGCTGTTTTCTGCCTGGTTATATTCCTTGAGCACCTGAGGATCTTTTTTAATGGCGTACAGCCGCGCTAAATCAGACTGCGCCCAGATATCGGTTTCGATATCTTCCGTCAGCTGATCAAATTTCTGCCGTTGTTCAACGGCCTGACGCTCGAGGGTATCCGCACTGGACGCCATCAGCATGATGATGCCGGAGGCGATGGTCAGGCAGACCGTGGCCCCATAGGCCCAGTTTGTTATCGTCGCGATTCGCACCAGATGATCCTTTTACGACATGAGTAGGATGGCGTTCTTCAAATTATAGAAAACGTCTGATTTAAGGCGAAAAAAAAGGCGGCACGGCGCCGCCTGGTGTGGTCTTTATCGTCACGTCCTTACAAATCTGGAGGATTTTTTCCTTCTTCTATGAAATCCGCGTCCAGCTCTTCGGCGTTGCCTTCGTGATCGCGACCGGAGAAGAGGTTCCAGCAGGCGATAAACAGCGCGGCGATGAGCGGCCCGATCACAAAGCCGTTAATGCCGTACAGCTCCATGCCGCCGAGGGTGGAGATCAGAATCAGGTAGTCCGGCATTTTGGTGTCTTTCCCCACCAGCAGCGGGCGCAGGATGTTGTCCACCAGCCCGACGACGATCACGAAGAAGCCGACAATAAACAGCCCCTGCCAGATCTGGTGCGTGGCGAACAGGAAGATAGCGGCGGGCACCCAGACAATCGCCGAGCCGATGGCGGGCACCAGCGAGAGGAAGGCCATCAATGAGCCCCAGAGCACGCTGCCGTCGATACCGGCAATGGCAAAGGCAATCCCGCCGAGGATGCCCTGAACCACGGCCACCGCCGCCGTCCCTTTTACCGTGGCGCGTGACACGCCGACGAATTTGGCGAACAGATGCTGCTTGGCAAAATCGGACAGGGGCAGGGAGTCGAGGATCTGGCGTACCAGATACGGGCCGTCTTTCAGCAGGAAGAACAGCAGATACAGCATGATGCCGAAGCTAATCGCAAAGCCAAAGGTGCCTTTGCCGATCAGGAACGCGCTGCCCGCCAGATACTGTCCGCCCTGCAGCGCGACGTCGGAGAGTTTTTTCTGGATCTGCGCCGCGTTGGTCAGGTTGTGATCCGCGAGGAAGCCGCTGGCCCAGTCAGGCAGGTGGTTGAAGATGCTCGCCACCACTTCCGGGAACTGGGTATTGTTCTCCTGCAGTTTGGTGTAAACCACGTTCAGCTCAATGGCGAGCGAGGAGAGGATCACCATCAGCGGAATAAAGACGATCAGGCAGATAATGCCAATGGTCAACAGCGAGGCCAGCCCGTTGCGATCCCCCAGCGCGGCGCGCAGCTTGTTTTTTACCGGATTGAAGATAACGGTCAGAATGGCGGCCCACAGTATCGCGGAGAAGTAGGGCGACAGCACGTCGAAGAAGGCCCAGGTCACAAGGGCGAGAATGAAAATAAAGAAACCTTTAGTCAGTCCGTTAAAGCGCATCAGTCAGTCCTGGTTACTAAGAAACTGTGACGACTATAGAACTGATTGTGAGAATTACCAACCTTGCGCCGGGTGGCGGCTGCGCCTTACCCGTCCTACGGGGAGTGTTACGGTATGACTTCGCGCTTTACGGATACCACTTTCGACTGACCGAAGATCGCCTTTTCCCGCACCATGCTGTAAGTATCTGCTTGCGGAGGTGCTTATGGCCTGGCGTCCGATTCTCTATGTCATCCTCACACCCCACCCCAGACTCAGCGCGCGGCGCGCCCGTTTGCGTCTGGTCATCTAGCTTTTTATTAACAATCGCGGTATAACACACCTTCTTTGGATGTTTAGATGTCCATACGTATAGAAGGTAATATGCAAACACAACAAGAAAATGGGCAGCTTAAGCGCACCATGAAAACACGCCACCTGATAATGCTCTCGCTGGGTGGCGTGATTGGGACAGGGTTATTCTTTAATACCGGCTACATCATTTCCACAACCGGGGCGGCGGGCACGCTGCTGGCGTACCTCATAGGTGCGCTGGTGGTCTGGCTGGTGATGCAGTGTCTGGGCGAACTCTCCGTGGCGATGCCGGAAACCGGCGCGTTCCACGTCTATGCCGCGCGTTATCTTGGCCCGGCGACGGGCTACACCGTGGCGTGGCTCTACTGGCTCACCTGGACGGTGGCGCTCGGCTCGAGCTTTACCGCCGCGGGCTTCTGCATGCAGTACTGGTTCCCGCAGGTGCCCGTCTGGGCGTGGTGCGTGGTCTTCTGCGTGGTGATTTTTGGCCTGAACGTCATTTCCACGCGCTTCTTTGCGGAGGGTGAGTTCTGGTTCTCCCTGGTGAAAGTCATCACCATCATCGCCTTTATTATTCTTGGCGGCGCGGCGGTCTTTGGCTTTATCCCGATGCAGGACGGTTCACCCGCGCCGGGCTTAAGCAACATCACCGCCGAGGGCTGGTTCCCGCACGGCGGCCTGCCGATCCTGATGACCATGGTGGCGGTGAACTTTGCCTTCTCCGGGACCGAACTCATCGGTATCGCCGCAGGGGAAACGGAAAACCCGCACAAGGTCATCCCGGTGGCGATCCGCACTACCATTGCGCGCCTGATCATCTTCTTTATCGGCACCGTGTTTGTGCTGGCGGCGCTGATCCCGATGCAGCAGGCGGGCGTGGAAAAGAGCCCGTTCGTGCTGGTTTTTGAAAAGGTCGGTATTCCTTACGCGGCGGATATTTTTAACTTCGTGATCCTGACGGCGATCCTTTCGGCGGCGAACTCCGGGCTGTACGCCTCCGGGCGCATGCTGTGGTCGCTCTCTAATGAGAAAACGCTCCCGCGCTGCTTTGCCCGCGTGAACAAAAACGGCGTGCCGCTGACGGCGCTGTCGGTGTCCATGCTCGGCGGCGTGCTGGCGCTCTTCTCAAGCGTCGTGGCACCGGACACGGTATTTGTCGCGCTCTCGGCGATTTCTGGCTTTGCGGTGGTAGCCGTCTGGATCAGCATCTGTGCGTCACACTTCGTCTTCCGTCGTCGCCATCTGCAGTCCGGCCAGCCGCTCTCTGCGCTGCAGTACCGCGCGCCGTGGTATCCGCTGGTGCCGGTGCTCGGCTTTGTCCTGTGCGTGGTGGCCTGCGTCGGCCTGTGGTTTGACCCGAGCCAGCGCATTGCCCTTTATTGCGGGATCCCGTTTGTCGCCCTGTGTTATGGTGCCTATTACCTGACCCGAAATCTGACATCGCAGGAGCCTGAACATGTCGCAGAATAATCCGCTTACCGCCCTCCTTGAAAAGCAGCCGTTTGTGGTGCTGGATGGCGCGATGGCGACGGAGCTGGAAGCGCGCGGCTGTAACCTGGCAGACAGCCTCTGGTCTGCCAAAGTGCTGATGGAAAACCCGGAGCTTATCCGTGAAGTGCACCTTGATTACTACCGCGCGGGCGCGCAGGTGGCGATCACCGCCAGCTACCAGGCCACGCCTGCGGGCTTTGCGGCGCGCGGCCTGGACGAGGCGCAGTCCCGGGCGCTGATTGGCAGAAGCGTGGAGCTGGCGCGTAAGGCGCGTGAAGCGTATCTGGCCGAAAACCCGCATGCGGGCACGCTGCTGGTGGCGGGATCCGTTGGGCCGTATGGTGCCTATCTGGCGGATGGCTCAGAGTATCGCGGTGACTACGTGCGCAGCGCTGAGGAGTTTACGGCCTTCCACCGCCCGCGCGTGGAAGCGCTGCTGGATGCGGGCGCTGACCTGCTGGCCTGCGAAACGCTGCCGTCTTTTATTGAGATTAAGGCGCTGGCGGCTCTTCTGGCCGGGTATCCCCGCGCCCGGGCGTGGTTCTCCTTTACCCTGCGGGATAGCGAGCACCTGAGCGACGGCACGCCGCTGCGTGACGTGGTCAGCGTGCTGGCCGACTCTCCGCATATCGTCGCGCTGGGCATTAACTGCATCGCGCTGGAAAATACCACGGCGGCGCTGAAGCACCTGCAGAGCCTGACGTCGCTGCCGCTGGTGGTCTACCCGAACTCGGGCGAGCATTATGATGCGGTGACCAAAACCTGGCACCACCACGGCGAAGCGTGTGAGACGCTGGCGGGGTATCTGCCCCAGTGGCTGGACGCCGGAGCGAAGCTGATTGGTGGCTGCTGTCGCACCACGCCGAAGGATATTGCTGAGCTTAACGCGAAGCGCTGAGTTTTTTGCCGGGTGGCGGCTGCGCCTTACCCGGCATAAAACAACCGCACAAAACCAACTATCCTTTCCCATTTTTTATCTAAAAACGAATCGTTATGAGCGATTCATTTTTATTCCTTTATCAAAATTCCCGCGTTGGAAATACTGCCCTCATAACAACAAGGGGAGCAGGCACTATGGCAATTTCATCGCGAATCACACTACTCGGCGCGCTGGCGCTGTGGGCATTTCAGGCGCAGGCGGTGGACGTCACCGTCGCGTATCAAACTTCTGCGGAACCGGCGAAAGTCGCGCAGGCGGATAACACCTTTGCCAAAGAGAGCGGCGCGAAGGTCGACTGGCGCAAGTTCGACAGCGGCGCGTCCGTGGTGCGTGCGTTAGCCTCCGGCGACGTGCAGATCGGCAATATCGGTTCCAGCCCGCTGGCGGTTGCGGCCAGCCAGCAGGTGCCGATTGAGGTGTTCCTGCTCGCCTCGCAGCTCGGTAACTCTGAAGCGCTGGTGGTGAAGAAAAACATCACCAAACCGGAAGACCTGATCGGCAAACGCATCGCCGTGCCGTTTATCTCCACCACCCACTACAGCCTGCTGGCGGCGCTGAAACACTGGGGCATCAAGCCGGGTCAGGTTCAAATCATCAACCTGCAGCCGCCGGCGATTATCGCGGCCTGGCAGCGCGGCGACATTGACGGGGCCTATGTGTGGGCGCCTGCGGTGAACGAGCTGGAAAAAGACGGCACCGTGCTGACCGACTCCGAAAAAGTAGGCCAGTGGGGCGCGCCAACCCTCGACGTGTGGGTCGTGCGCAAAGACTTCGCCGAGAAACATCCTGAGGTGGTGAAAGCCTTCGCGAAAAGCGCGATTGACGCCCAGCAGCCGTATATCAGCAACCCGGATGAATGGCTGAAGCAGCCTGCCAACCTGGAAAAACTCTCCCGCCTGAGCGGCGTGCCGGAAGCGGACGTGCCGGGGCTGGTGAAGGGCAATACCTATCTGACCCCCGCGCAGCAGGTGCAGCAGCTGACCGGGCCGGTTAACAAAGCGATTGTGGATACCGCCACCTTCCTGAAGGAGCAGGGCAAAGTGCCCGCAGTAGCGGCGGATTACAGCCAGTACGTGACCGATCGTTTTGTGAAATAAGGAGTTCGCCATGCTGAATATTACAAATCTGTCTGCCGATTACGGTGGTAAACCCGCCTTACAGGACATCAACCTGACGCTGGACAGCGGTGAGCTGCTGGTGGTGCTGGGCCCGTCCGGGTGCGGAAAAACCACCCTGCTGAATCTCATCGCCGGGTTTGTCCCTTATCAGCATGGCACCATTCAACTGGAAGGCAAAAAGGTGGAGGGCCCCGGCGCCGAGCGCGGCGTGGTCTTCCAGAATGAAGGCCTGCTTCCCTGGCGCAACGTGCAGGAAAACGTGGCGTTTGGGCTGCAGCTTGCGGGCATCCATCGCGAACAGCGGCTGGAAACGGCGCGGGCGATGCTGAAAAAAGTTGGGCTGGAAGGCGCGGAAAAACGCTATATCTGGCAGCTTTCCGGCGGCCAGCGGCAGCGCGTCGGGATTGCCCGCGCGCTGGCCGCGAATCCGCAGCTGTTGCTGCTGGACGAGCCGTTCGGGGCGCTCGACGCCTTCACCCGCGAGCAGATGCAAACCCTGCTCCTGCGCCTCTGGCATGAGACGGGCAAGCAGGTGCTGCTGATTACCCACGATATCGAAGAGGCGGTGTTTATGGCGACCGAGCTGGTGCTGCTCTCGCCGGGGCCGGGCCGCGTGCTGGAGCGCTTGCCGCTGGATTTTGCCCGCCGCTACGTCGCGGGGGAACCCGTGCGCAGCATCAAATCCGACCCGCTGTTTATCGAACAGCGTGAATACGTCTTAAGCCGCGTGTTTGAACAGCGGGAGGCTTTCTCATGAGCATCGTATTCAGTGAAAAAACGCGCCGCACGCGTCTGGCGCTGCGCTGGCCTTTCTCACGTCAAATCACGTTGAGCGTCGGCACGCTACTGGTGCTGCTGGCGGTGTGGTGGGCGGTTGCTGCCCTGCAGTGGGTCAGCCCGCTGTTTCTGCCGCCGCCGGGACAGGTGCTGAGCAAACTTATTACCATCGCCGGGCCGCAGGGCTTTATGGATGCCACACTCTGGCAGCACTTAGGCGCCAGCCTGGCGCGCATTCTGGTGGCGCTGCTGGCGGCGGTGATTATCGGCATTCCCGTGGGGATTGCGATGGGGCTGAGCCCGACGGTGCGCGGCATCCTCGACCCGCTGATTGAGCTTTATCGTCCGGTCCCGCCGCTGGCCTATCTGCCGCTGATGGTGATCTGGTTCGGCATCGGTGAAACGTCAAAAATCCTGCTGATCTATCTGGCGATTTTCGCCCCGGTGGCCATGTCGGCGCTGGCGGGCGTGAAGAGCGCCCAGCAGGTGCGGATCCGCGCGGCGCAGTCGCTGGGGGCCAGCCGTACGCAGGTGCTGCTGTTCGTGATTTTACCGGGCGCACTGCCGGAGATTTTAACCGGGCTGCGCATCGGCCTCGGCGTGGGCTGGTCCACGCTGGTGGCGGCAGAGCTGATTGCCGCCACGCGAGGGTTAGGGTTTATGGTGCAGTCGGCGGGTGAGTTCCTGGCGACTGACGTGGTGCTGGCAGGGATCGCGGTGATCGCCGCGATTGCCTTCGGATTAGAACTGGGGCTGCGCGCGTTACAGCGCCGCCTGACGCCCTGGCATGGAGAAATACAATGAGTGAACGTCTGACCATTACCCCGCTGGGGCCGTACATTGGCGCACAGGTGTCGGGCCTGGATGTGACCCGTCCGCTGAGCGATAACCAGTTCGAGCAGCTGTACCACGCGGTGCTGCGTCATCAGGTGGTGTTCCTGCGCGAACAGGCGATCACCCCGCAGCAGCAGCGCGCGCTGGCCCTGCGGTTTGGCGATCTGCATATCCACCCGGTCTATCCGCATGCGGAAGGGGTGGAGGAGATTATCGTCCTCGACACCCACAACGATAACCCGCCGGATAACGATAACTGGCACACCGATGTGACCTTTATCGAGACGCCGCCCGCCGGGGCGATTCTGGCGGCGAAGCTGCTGCCGGAGACGGGGGGCGATACGCTGTGGGCCAGCGGCATTGCGGCGTATGAGGCGCTCTCCGAGCCGTTCCGGACGCTGCTGAGCGGGCTGCGGGCGGAGCACGATTTCAAAAAATCGTTCCAGGAGTACAAGTACCGTAAAACGGAAGAGGAGCATCAGCGCTGGCAGGAGGCGGTCGCGAAGCATCCTCCGCTGCTGCACCCGGTGGTGCGGACCCATCCGGTCACGGGCAAGCAGGCGCTGTTTGTGAACGAAGGTTTCACGACGCGCATTGTGGACGTGACGGAAAAAGAGAGTGAGGCGTTGTTAGGTTTCCTGTTCGCGCATATCACCAAACCGGAGTTCCAGGTGCGCTGGCGCTGGCAGGAGAACGATCTGGCGATCTGGGATAACCGCGTGACGCAGCATTATGCCAATGCGGACTATCTGCCGCAGCGCCGGATTATGCAGCGGGCGACAATTTTGGGCGATAAGCCGTTTTACCGCCCCTGATCCTGTAGTACCTGTAGGCCGGCTAAGCGCAGCGCCACCCGGCGAA
>NZ_KV787817.1:309724-334153 GCF_001807145.1 Enterobacter sp. HMSC16D10 | reverse complement strand
CGGGTGGCGGCTACGCCTTACCCGGCCTACAAAATACCGCACATTTAAAGGTGCGCCTCAATATACCGCTGATAGCGGTTCGCCTTCAGGTAACACAAATCCACCAGCACCAGGCCGTCAACGCAGTTGTTGAACGCCGGGTCGCTGCCAAAATCAATAAACTGCACGCCGCCGGGCTCGCACAGCTCGGAATATTGCTTGTAGAGCGGCGGAATGCCGCAGCCAAGATTGCCGAGCAGGGATTTCAGCTTCGTCAGATCGTCCACGTAATCCACGCCGCCAAACTGCGCCAGCACGTCCGGCAGGGATGCGGGATAGGGCTTGCGCGAGGCGGCGAGCGGATGCGTCGCCGGGAACCACAGGCGGTAAAAGGCGACCAGCAGATCCCGCGCGGCAGGCGGTAAGCCGCCGGAAATCGAGACCGGGCCAAACAGGTAGCGGTAGTGCGGATAACGCGCCAGATACGCCCCAATGCCGGACCATAAATAGTCCAGGCCGCGGCGCCCCCAGTAGCGCGGCTGAATAAAGCTGCGCCCCAGCTCAATGCCGTGTGCCAGCACGTCCTGCATTTTGTCGTCGTAGTGGAACAGGCTATAGCTGTACAACCCCTCAACGCCGCGCTTTTCGATCTGCATGGCCGTCGGCATAAAGCGATACGCGCCGACGATCTCCAGATCCTCCTCATCCCACAGGATCAGGTGCAGATAATCATCGTCGTAGCTGTCGGTGTCCCGGCGTTTGCCGCTCCCTTCCTCCACCGCGCGAAAGGCAATCTCGCGCAGGCGGCCCAGCTCCCGCAGCAGCGGGGCGTCTTCCTGACCGTTGCGCTGCCAAAGATAGATGGTTTTCCCGTCGCTGGTTTTGCCCAGAGATTCGGCCTGCGCCAGCGCGCGCTTCAAAGTGGCCCGGTCTTCCGGACGGGCAATCGCGCACTGGGTTTTAAAGACGCCGGGCACTCCCTTGCCAAGACGCATCACGTGCTGATGGCACTGTTCGGCCATCTCACGCGACGAAAGGGTGGCGCTGTGCCAGTGATGCCACGCAATCTGCTGGCCGATTTTAATCGGCAGCTGGCTGTGGCGGCGGCGGAACATCTGCTGCATCAGCAGCAGCATCGACAGCGTCGGAGAGACCAGCGTGCTGGCGTAAAAGAGCAGGCTGTTGTGCGCCTGAATATGCACCGGCAGCAGCGGGACGCGCAGCTTGCCGGCGAGTTTGATAAAGCCAGAGTGCCATTTCTTATCGCGAATGCCTTTGCGCGTGGGGCGGGAAACTTCGCCTGCCGGGAAGAAGATCAGTACGCCCGCGTTTTGCAGGTGCTGTTCCATCTGCACCAGCGACGACTTCGCCGTCCTGCCGCCCATATTGTCCACCGGAATAAACAGCGAGCTGAGGGGCTCAAGGTGGGTCAGCATCCGGTTGGTCACGACTTTAACGTCGCGCCGCACGCGGGAGACGGCGTACAGCAACGCCAGACCGTCCAGCGTACCCGTCGGGTGGTTGGCAATGATGACCAGCGGGCCATGTTCGGGGATTTGTTCGAGATCGCGGGCGGAAACGGTGCAGAGAATATCCAGGTGTTCCAGAACCTGCTCCACCATATCCAGTCCTTTCAGGTGGCGGTGGGCGGCGGCAAACTGCTGAAACTCGTCTTCGTAGAACAGTCTTTTTAACAGACTTTTTTGCCAGGGGGCGGGCCTCGCCTGAGGCCAAAGATCGTCGAGAACGCTATCGAGGCTAAACATGGTCACTCCTCCTGCCGTCTTGCGAAGACAGTAGAAGGCGCAGATGTCGATTGTATTGCAGTTGGGTGAAGATTTGAGCAGAGAGCAGGCCGGGTAAGGCGAAGCCGCCACCCGGCGCTAAAGCGGATTAACGCAGAATTTTCTTCTCGGCCAGATCCAGGGCGAAGTAGCTGAAGATCAGATCCGCGCCCGCGCGTTTGATCGCGCCCAGGCTTTCAAGGATCACTTTCTCTTCGTCGATCGCCCCTGCCAGCGCGGCGAACTTGATCATTGCGTACTCGCCGCTCACCTGGTAAGCGCCCAGCGGCAGCTCGGTGCGTTCGCGGATGTCGCGCAGGATATCAAGGTATGCGCCAGCCGGTTTTACCATCAGGCAGTCTGCGCCCTGGGCTTCATCGAGCAGGGATTCACGAATCGCTTCGCGGCGGTTCAGCGGGTTCATCTGATAGGTTTTACGATCGCCCTTCAGCGCCGTGCCGGCTGCTTCACGGAACGGACCGTAGAAGGAGGAGGCAAATTTGGTGGAGTAGGACATGATGGCGGTGTCGGTGAAACCGGCCGCGTCCAGCGCCTGACGAATCGCCTGAACCTGTCCGTCCATCGCCGCAGACGGTGCGATGAAGTCCGCACCCGCAGCGGCCGCGACGACCGCCTGCTTGCCGAGGTTCAGCAGGGTGGCATCGTTATCCACGCCGTGATCGCACAGCACGCCGCAGTGGCCGTGAGAGGTATATTCACAGAAACAGGTGTCGGACATCACCACCATTTCCGGCACCGTCTCTTTGCAGATGCGGGACATGCGGGCGACGAGGCCATCTTCCTTCCACGCGTCGCTGCCGGTGGCGTCGGTATGATGGGAGATGCCGAAGGTCATCACCGAGCGGATCCCCGCGTTGGCGATACGTTCGATCTCACGCGCCAGATATTTCTCCGGAATGCGCATGACGCCCGGCATGGCCTCGATGGCTTTGTAGTCATCGATCTCTTCTTCAACAAAAATCGGCAACACCAGATCGTTTAAGGTCAGGGTTGTCTCTTCAAACATAGCGCGCAGTGCAGGTGACTTACGCAGACGGCGGGGACGTGCAATTAAATCGGTCATGGTATGCCTGATGTTTGTGGAACAAAGAGGGCTAGTGTACCTCAAAGTGGCGACGGGTGTTTTACTAAAGTGGGCATTTTGCTTTTGCGAAATGCGGCAGATGAGTTTGCCTGTTACCAATAATATATAATGCAGGACAGTATAACGCTGAGAGAAGAATGAGATATTTGTGTTATTTCTATATGGAAATGAATGTATCATTAAAAATGATTTATTATTTTTTATGATATTTCCCTGATTGCTTTGCCCATGCATTAACATTTTGTTTTTATAATATTTATTTTATGACGCCCTGTGCGTTGTGGTCTGAATCTGTTTTTTGTCTGAATGCGGACTTAATGGAAACATTCATTGAACCTTTTCGAAATGAAACTGCATAATTCCCTCCGCAATTAAATATTGCAAATTCATTGATGGACAAACTTGCTTACGTCCCTGAGGAGGGATGACCCAATGCAAACATGGAAAAAGAAACTCGTTGTATCTCAACTTGCATTAGCCTGCACCCTGGCTATCGCTTCTCAGGCCAATGCGAAGGATATTTCCGGTACGACATATAATACCTTCGGATACGATAATACAGCGACCACTCCCTGGTATTATGGCTATGCCGACTGGGATTTCTCAGATGCCATCCACGATGGTGATATTTACCCGGTGATTAATAAAACCACCGTGAATGGTGTTATTTCAACGTACTATCTCGATGATGGCATCAATGGTCGGGCGAATGCGTTGAGTATTTCCAACAGCACCATTAATGGCATGATTACCTCTCAGTGTATGACCGCCACCTGTGCTGATGGTCTGGATGCCGACGGCACCCAACATGCTCAATACGATCGTTTTAGCCTGACCGTTGATAATTCCACCATTAACGATACGTATGAACATTATGCGTATGATGTTGTGAATGGGGAAAATACGGAAAGACACTATCTGGATACCTATGATATGGGTAATGCGATTACCCTGGATGTGGAATCAGATATTGTTATCCAGAATAATTCTCACGTCGCGGGGATTACCCTGACGCAGGGGTATCAGGAACGGGATAATACCCCGTACGACGGCGTTGAAGGCGTAGCCAACAGCAGCAAGGTCTTTACCGACACGCTACTGGTAAAAGATTCGGTACTGACTTCCGGTGCGTACCGCGATTTAGGTACCAGCGGATTCTACGGTCAGACTGCGAAGCCGAGCGACTATAGTGAAACCGACGCGACAGGGGCAGATGATGCCGCGCTGATTGTTACCGCCAGCGCGTCTGATAACGCGATGCAGACCGCTGCCACGTTCGATCACTCCACCGTTACGGGCGACATCCTGTTCTCCAGCACCTTCGACAACAACTTCTACCCGAACGGCGATCCGGCAACCGATACCACCGAAGACGGCGTCTATAACCCTACCACCAACGGCTGGGACGGCACCGATAAGCTGGATGTCACCCTGACCAACGGCAGCAAATGGGTCGGTGCTGCGCAGTCCAGCGTTGAGGCTATCGGCACGACGCAGATGTATGGCCAGGGCTACAGCAACGTAGACTGGCGCACGCTGTCCCCGAACAGCATTTGGCCGGATTCCACCTATGACAGCAACGCACATGTTGCGGGTGAAGCGGTGTATCAGAGCGGTCTGTTTAACATTGCGCTGGATAACGGCTCCGAGTGGGATACCCGCAAGATGTCAAACATCGACACGCTGACGGTAAACAACCAGTCTCAGGTCAATGTTGAAAACTCAGGCCTGCTGGCGGATACCATCACTCTGACCAATGCTTCCTCATTGAACATCGGCGACAACGGCGGCGTGGCCACCGACCATCTGTATCTGGACAGCGATAGCCGTGCGGCACTGACGGAAGAAACGGCCGAGCTGTATGCCAACACCATCACCGTGGATAACGGTGCAGAGCTGGCGCTGGGTCTGGGCCAGGTTGATACGCACACTATGGTTCTGACCGATGGCGGCGTGCTGAATGTTGCCAGCCGCGATTACGTGCTGAACAGCGATCTGAACAACGCACGCTATATCACTAACGACAAGCGCAGCGCCGATTATGACTACGGCGTAGTGGCCATTCACTCTGACGGCCATCTGGCGGTGAACGGTGACGTCGCAGGCAACTATAAAGTCCGTATCGACGACGCGACCGGAGCAGGTTCCGTCGCTGATTACAAAAATAAAGAGATTGTCCGTGTCTATGACAATAACGCGGATACGTCGGCCAGCTTTACTGCCGCAAACAAAGCCGATTTAGGTGCTTATACCTACCAGGCGCAGCAGCAGGGTGACACCGTCGTTCTGCAGCAGAAAGAACTGACCGACTATGCCAATATGGCGCTGAGCATCCCTTCTGCTAATACCAATATCTGGAATCTGCAGCAGGATACCGTAGGTGCGCGTCTGACCAACAGCCGTCACGGCCTGGCGGATAACGGCGGGGCGTGGGTGAGCTACTTCGGCGGCAACTTCGACGGTGACAACGGCGTTATCAGCTACGATCAGGACGTGAGCGGTATTATGGTGGGTCTGGATACCCAGATTGACGGTAATAACGCGAAGTGGATCGTCGGTGGTGCGGCAGGTTTCGCGAAGGGCGATATCAGCGATCGTACCGGCCAGGTCGATCAGGATAGCCAGACGGCGATGATCTACGCGTCAGCGAAGTTCATGAACGATCTTTTCCTCGACAGCTCCCTGAGCTACACCCGCTTCAACAACGATCTCTCCGCTAACATGAGCAACGGTCAGTATGTTGACGGCAATACCACCAGTGACGCTGTTGGCTTTGGTCTGAAGCTGGGCTATGACTGGAAGCCAAACCTCTCTGGCTACGTAACGCCATACGCAGCCGTATCGGGTCTGTTCCAGTCAGGCGATGATTATCGCCTCAGCAATGACATGCGCATGGATGGACAATCATACGATAGCCTGCGTTATGAACTCGGTGTTGATACGGGTTACACCTTCAACTACGGCGGCGATCAGGCTCTGACCCCTTACTTCAAACTGGCCTGGGTTTATGACGACGCCGATAACAATGCCGATATTAACGGTGACAGCATTGATAACGGCGTGAAAGGTTCAGCTGTTCGTGTTGGGCTGGGCACACAGTTCAGCTTCACGAAGAACTTCAGCGCTTACACGGATGCCACATATCTTGGCGGCGGCGACGTTGACCAGAACTGGGGCGCAAACCTGGGTGTGAAATATACCTGGTAATGAATAAAGCGGGGGAGGGGTTAACTCCTCCGCTTTTTAGCGAAGCAATAAAAATAATATTGAACCGACAAATACGGATGACTTGAGGTCTGCATGAACGTTAATGCGAAACCACTTTCTGAATTACGCCGGCTCGAACAGGGGTTAATAGCAGCCAGTACCCCTTTTACATGTGCACCCCAACAATTAATTACGTCGGGCGAATCGAATGAGCCTCGCACGATCGTATTACAAACCGGCGTTATTGAGATCTATCGCCCTTCTGATGAACTTCTGGTGGGGATTGCGACCGCCCCCTTTATTTTTGGTCTGGCTACGGTGATGATTAATCATTCACAGGAATACAGAGTGATTGCTAAAACGGCCTGTACCGGTTTTTATTTATCCACAGAAACTACCCGACAACAAATCCAGCAATTTTCACTGTGGAAAGAGGCCTTCAGCTGGTTATCCTGGATAAATTACATTCTTGAAAAGCGCGATAAGCAGCTGGTTGGCAATAACTCCTATCACCAGATCCGCGCTATGCTGCTTAATATGGCCGAGTGGGATGAAACGCTGCGTTCAAAAATCGGTGTGATGAATCATATTCAGCAAAGCACACGCATTTCACGTTCTGTTGTTGCCGAGGTTCTGGCCGCCCTGCGACAGGGAAATTATATCAATATGAGCCGGGGCAAGCTGGTCAGCATCAACCGCTTGCCCACGGAATATTAATCTCAGTTGGATGCGGTAAGCACCTGGGCTTTATTGGCACTCAATTCCGCCACCAGGTTATTAACACCGTCACTCATATTGACGAAACGCGTATGTGGGGAGCGAGTGACCACCACAAACGCGCCCACGTTCGACTGCGGAATCATAGCCATATAGGTGATGAATCCGCCGCCGCCGCCGGTTTTCTGAATAATCCCCGGCCGGCCATTTTTCGGTGCCATATAGACCCAGCCCATGCCGAGCGCATCGGCTTTACCCGGCACGTCCATCCCGATGACCCGATGCAGCTGAGTACGCTGATAAATCAGGGTCTGCATACGGTCGGCCTGGCTGCTGCGAGAGTAGAAATCCGAGGAAAGGAACTGCTGCATCCAGCGCATCATGTCGCCAGGCGTGGAGTAAACCCCGCCGCTGCCCACGGCCGCCAGCGTGTTATTACAGGGGCTGGCGCCTTTCTCCGCCACCATCAGGCGACGGCACTGGTCTGGGGACGGGGTAAACGTGGTGTCTTTCATGCCCAGCGGACGGGTGATCTGCTCTTCAAACAGCTGGGTGTAGGGTTTGCCAGCCGCCGTTGAGAGGGCATCCGCCAGCAGGTCAAACGCCAGGTTTGAATATGAGGCCTGAGAGCCCGGCGCCGCCTTCAGCGTGGCGGTACTCAGGTAGCTCCAGCGCTGGTCGCGCGTTGGCCAGACGAATACGTCACGATGCGCCGCGCCGCCTGGCTGTTCACGCGGCAGGGCGCTGGTGTGGGTAGCAAGGTTCACGAGCCGGATCGGCGTCCCCTGATACGTGGGGACCCGGGCGCCTGGCGGCGCGTATTTGCTGAGCGGATCGTCGAGCTTCACCACGCCCTGGTCGAGCAGTTTCACCAGCATTTCGCTGGTCATCAGCTTGGTTAAGGATGCGATGCGGATAACGGAATCCAGCTGCGGGTGAACGTTATTGCCCGGGCGCGTTTCGCCAAAGCTGCGAAATACACGCTGGTTTCCGTCGATAACGACCATCGCCATACCGGTCGCGCCGCTGCCGTAATAGATAAGGTTCGCGTAGCGATCGGCAATATCTGAAGCTAAAACGGGAGCCGTCAGCGGTTGGGCTGCCTGGGCGGTAGAGAAGCTCACCGCACACAGCGCGGCAAAAGAGAGCAGACAACGTTTCAACGAAAAGCATCCATGAAGTGAATGAGGAAAGTAATGGGTATTTATACTACTAATCGGTACCGTGCAATGCCCCGAATTGCATAACGATAGCGAGAAAAACGTAACCATGGGTAAATATGAACAATTTACTTGCGAGCCATCTCCCATTTTGTGACATCGGGCTTATGATAGGCACCAGTGTCACTCAATCTTACGGAGAACGGTATGTCTGAGAAGCGTGTGGTTATGGTTGTCGATATGCAAAACGGGGTGTTTGAAACCCCTCGTCATCAGCGCGAAAAGTGTGTCTCTCTGATCAACCAGCTTACGCAGGCAGCCGATACGGTGATTTTTATACAGCATACCGAGGCCGGGGGGCTAGAAGAGGGAAGCGAAGGGTTTGCGCTACTGCCTGAACTCCATCAGCCTGCCGACGCGCTTTACGTGACCAAAACGGCCTGCGATGCCTTCTACAACACCGGGCTTGAGGCGCTGCTGCGGGAGCAGGGCATTCGCGAGTTTGTCATCTGCGGCTGCGCCACCGATTACTGCGTCGATGCGACGATCAAGAACGGCGTTAGCCGGGGTTATCACATCACCGTTGCCGAAGATGCCCATACCACCGCCAACCGTCCGGCTGCTGACGCACAGATCCTGATTAACCATCACAACGACGTCTGGCGTAACTTCATTGCGCCAGCGAATCCTCTCGCGGTGAAACGCACCGAAACAATTCTCGAAAACTGGAAAGCGAACTAATAATCAACCCGTGGGTCTGACCTTTTTGCCCGGGCCGGGAGTCTGGCGCGGGCAGGTTTATCGTGTGGTGACGTGTTGTACACAGCAACAGCCATAACAACAAGAAGGAAGCATTATGTTTAAGTCTTTTTTCCCAAAGCCGGGGCCTTTTTTCCTGTCGGCATTTATTTGGGCACTGATCGCTGTCATTTTCTGGCAGGCGGGCGGCGGCGCATGGCTGACGCGCATCACGGGGGCGACAGGTGAGGTGCCGATTAGCGCGGCGCGCTTCTGGTCGCTGAGCTTTATCGTATTTTATGCCTACTACACGGTATGTGTGGGGCTGTTTGCACTCTTCTGGTTCAAGTATTCTCCGCATCGTTGGCAGTTTTGGTCGATTTTGGGATCTGCACTGATCATTTTCGTTACCTGGTTCATGGTGGAAGTGAGCGTTGCAATTAATGCATGGTATGCACCCTTCTACGATTTGATCCAAAAAGCGCTAAGCGCCCCGAATAAGGTTCCGATTGGTGAACTCTATGCCAGTCTCGTTAGTTTTACCGGCATTGCCATGATTGCAGTAACAGTGGCAGTGCTGAACAATTTCTTCGTTAGCCATTACGTTTTCCGTTGGCGTACTGCTATGAACGAATATTACATGGCAAATTGGCAACGACTGCGGCACATCGAAGGTGCTGCACAGCGTGTGCAGGAAGACACCATGCGTTTTGCCTCAACGCTGGAGGACATGGGGGTCAGCTTGCTTAATGCTGTGATGAAACTTATCGCTTTTTTACCGATTCTGATTGCACTTTCACCCCATGTGCCTGAACTTCCAATTGTTGGTCATTTACCCTATGGTTTGGTTATTGCCGCACTGGTCTGGTCTCTTATGGGAACGGGGCTTCTTGCTGTGGTGGGGATCAAATTACCGGGGTTACAATTTAAAAATCAGCGCGTGGAAGCGGCTTACCGTAAAGAACTCGTTTACGGTGAGGATGACCCATCACGAGCTGCGCCACCAACGGTAAAAGAGTTATTTCAGAACGTCCGTTTTAACTACTTTAAGCTCTACTTCCACTACATGTATTTCAACATAGCTCGTATTTTATATCTTCAGGCCGATACTGTTTTTGGAATAGTCCTGTTGTTCCCGTCAATTGTTGCAGGGACAATTACCCTGGGACTGATGACCCAAATTACTAACGTTTTCGATCAGGTCAGAAGTTCATTCCAGTACCTGATCAGCTCCTGGACCACGCTGGTGGAACTGATGTCCATCTACAAACGTCTGCGCAGCTTTGAACGCGAGCTGGACGATCGTGACCTGCAGGAAGTCACCAACACATTTAGCTAATACAGGACGTTGCTATGCCTTTTGCCGTACCGCGCGCGTTACCGTTGACCATACTGGCCGCTTTTGTGCTGGCAGGCTGTGCCGAAAAGGGGGCCGCTCCGCTCAAAAAGGGCGAGAAGCCCGTTGATGTGGCGAGCGTTGTGCGGCAGAAAATGCCCGCCAGCGTGAAAGATCGCAATGCGTGGGCAGACGCGCTGGCAAAAACCTTTGAGAGCCAAAAGATTGCGCCGACCGAGGAGAACATCTGTTCGGTGCTGGCGGTGGCACAGCAGGAGTCGATGTACCAGTCAGACCCGGCTGTGCCGGGGCTGAATAAAATCGCCTGGAAAGAGATCGACCGCCGCGCGGAGTCCATGCATATCCCGGTGTTCCTCGTGCATACAGCGCTTAAAATCACCTCGCCGAACGGCAAAAGCTACAGCGAACGGCTGGATACGGTGAAAACCGAAAAACAGCTTAGCGCTATTTTCGATGATTTCATCAACATGGTGCCGATGGGGCAGAAGCTGTTTGGCTCACTGAACCCGGTCCACACCGGTGGCCCAATGCAGGTAAGCATCGCGTTCGCGGAGAAACACACCGACGGCTATCCGTGGAAAATCGACGGTACGGTGCGCCAGGAGGTCTTCTCCCTGCGCGGCGGACTGTGGTTCGGCACGTATCACCTGTTGAACTACCCGGCGAACTACGATGAGCCGCTGTACCGCTTTGCCGACTTTAACGCAGGCTGGTATGCCAGCCGTAATGCGGCATTCCAGAGTGCGGTCAGCCGCGCAAGCGGCGTTAAGCTGGCGCTGGACGGCGATCTTATCGCCTACGGCAGCAGCGAGGCGGGAAGCACCGAGCGGGCGATCCGGAAATTATCGACAACGCTTGATATGAGCAACAGCGACATTCGCCGTCAGCTTGAGAAAGGCGACAGCCTGGCCTTTGAGAAAACGGATCTCTACAAGAAGGTGTTTGCGCTTGCAGAGCAGAAAAGCGGGAAAACGTTACCGAGGGCTATCCTGCCGGGTATTCAGCTGGAAAGCCCGAAGATCACGCGGAACCTGACCACCGCGTGGTTCGCGAAACGCGTGGACGATCGCCGGGCTCGCTGTATGGGGCTTTAACGGCGGCGGCGAAAGCGCAGCACTAATGCCACAACGCCCAGAATCATACATCCCGCGAGGAAGGGAATCAGGCCGAACAGGGTGCTGACGCCAAAGCCAATCTCAACTCGCGGGCGTCCGTTATCCTGTACCTGCATGAGATGTTCATAAACGCCAGGCGCATGGACCAGCATATTGAGCAGCTGCGAGCCAGCCCAGAAGCAGAACAGAACAAACAGGGCATACGCGATATTACCCGCCGTGGAGGTTTTTGGTTTTCCGCCAAAAATCGGTTTCGACAATGTAAAGTCAGCCATGATGACCTCCGGATAAATCGCTCTGTTAATACGCTTCGTACAGGGTGAGTTTGACAGGTCATCGCATTTGTCAATATCAGAATCGTGGTAATTTACGCGCCGGAATCCTCCTGGATTGTTGATTTCTGCAGCACGTCACAATTTATTAACTTAAGTGAAATTGCGTCGCGTTTCAGAATTTCCGTATCTGCCACAGACCTGGCCGTAAAACTGTGAGAGGATGTCTTTTTTTCCTGCCGGAGTTGTTATGAAGCTCACGTCCAAACTACGCCGTGACTGGCACTACTACGCCTTCGCTATCGGGCTGATCTTTATTCTTAACGGTGTCGTGGGCCTGTTGGGGTTTGAGGCAAAAGGCTGGCAAACCTATGCCGTTGGGCTGGTGACCTGGGTCATCAGTTTCTGGCTGGCGGGGTTGATTATCCGCCGCCGTCCTGAAGAGACGACAGCGGATGAGGCAGCGTCGGCGAAGCGCGCCGATTAACTGTTTACGGAACTTTTAAGCGCGCTGTCGGCGGCATGACGCTCCAGCGCCAGTTCGATCAGGCGGGTGATCAGTTCCGGATAGCTGAGGCCGCTCGCCTGCCACAGCTTCGGATACATGCTGATGTTAGTGAACCCCGGCAGCGTGTTGATTTCATTGATCACCACCTCGTTTTCCGGCGTCAGGAACACATCCACGCGCGCCATGCCGCAGCAGCCGAGCGTCTGATAAGCGCGAATGGCGATCGCCCGGATCTTATCATTAACCGCCGGATCGAGATCCGCAGGCACGACAACCTGCGCGCCTTTATCATCAATGTATTTGGTGTCGTACGAGTAGAAGTCGCTGTTTAAGACCACTTCGCCGCAGGTGCTCGCCTGTGGAAAATCGTTGCCCAGCACGGCGCACTCAATTTCACGGCCTTTGATGCCCTGCTCAACCACCACTTTATGGTCGAACTCAAACGCCAGGCGGACGGCCTGGGTGAACTCAGCTTCGCTGGTCACTTTGCTGACGCCCACGGAGGAGCCCTGGTTTGCTGGCTTCACAAACAGCGGCAGACCCAATTCAGCGCTAATCTGCGCGAAGCTGTGCTTGTCGCGGTTGGCGCGGGTGAGCGTGACGAACGGCGCGATATTCAGCCCGGCGTCGCGCAGCAGGCGTTTGGTGACGTCTTTGTCCATGCACGCGGCGGAGCCGAGTACGTCCGAGCCGACGAACGGCAGGTTGGCCATGCGCAGCATCCCCTGCAGGGAACCATCTTCCCCCAGCGTGCCGTGAACGATAGGGAAGACCACGTCGATCTGAGCGAGTGCCTGTGCATTGCCGGCATCGATAAGCTGCCCCTTCGCGACGCCGGGTACGGTGGCGACGCTAATTTCTGAAGGATTCAGGGCGATATGGGCCGGATCGTGAGCATTCAGCAGATACTGGCTGGCATCGTTAACGTGCCACTGGCCCTGCTTATCAATGCCCAGCAGCACCACGTCGAAACGGCTTTTATCGATCGCATCAACGATATTTTTAGCCGATTGCAATGACACTTCGTGTTCCGCTGATTTTCCCCCAAAGACAATACCTACGCGCTGCTTAGCCATCTCACTCTCTTCCAGTCTGACGAAAAGCCAATAACATACCACGATGCCCGGCGGGTTTCGCGACCTTCTGCCATAATGTTTGGGGGAATGTTCAGGGGGGCGAGTGAAAGGAAAAACGCTGCTGACCGTTTTGATTCTTATCGCCGTCGCAACGGTGGGTTACCGCTGGTTGCCGCCTTACTACAACCCTTTCATACCGCTGACGCTTGACGATCCGCCAGGCCGAATCACCCAGTATAAGCTTCGGCGCTTAACGCCCGAGGCATGCGCAAGCCTGCTTGCGCAGGCTAATCAACGCGATCTCATCCGCACCCAGCCGGTCGCTGACAGCGCCGGGGAATGCCCGCTGAGCAACGTCGTGCGCGTGCGCAACTTCGGCCCGGTCGGCCTGAACGGCAGTTTTCTTGCCAGCTGTCCGCTGGCGCTCAGTTCAGCCCTCTTTATCAGCCAGCAGGCCCGGCCGCTGACAAAACGCTATACGGGCAGCGACCTCGCGCGTATCGACCACCTCGGCAGCTTTGCCTGCCGCAATATTTATCACCGCCCTGACGCGCGCCGCAGCGAGCATGCCACGGCGGAGGCGCTGGATATTGCCGCTTTTCGTCTGGCGAACGGCGACCGCGTCACGGTGCTGAACGGCTGGAAGGCGGCCACGACGCAGCCCTGGCTGAAGGCGATGCTGGCGGCAAGCTGCGGGTACTACGGGAACGGTCTGGGGCCAGAGTACAACGCGGCGCATGCCAACCATTTTCATCTCGGAATGCGCGGTTTTGGCCTGTGCCGGTGAAGCATAATATTCCGCCAGAAAATGGATGAATTGTGACTTATTTCACAAATATGATGACTGGGAAGATAAAACACCAAAGTCGGTCAGGCCGCATCTCTGGTGCGACGTTAACACGCGTAACTTGCTAATCTGACGGCGAATTCGCCTAAAAATGAAGACTATTCTGTATGGAATCCTGGAAAGTTAATCTCATCTCGGTCTGGTTCGGTTGCTTCTTCACCGGGCTGGCCATCAGCCAGATTTTGCCGTTCCTGCCGCTGTACGTCTCGCAGCTGGGGGTCACCTCGCACGAAGCGCTCTCCATGTGGTCCGGCCTGACGTTCAGCGTCACCTTTCTGGTGTCCGCGATTGTGTCACCCATGTGGGGCAGCCTGGCCGATCGAAAAGGCAGAAAACTGATGCTGCTGCGCGCCTCGCTCGGGATGGCGATAGCCATTCTGCTGCAGGCCTTCGCCACCAACGTCTGGCAGCTGTTCTTCATGCGGGCGGTGATGGGGCTGACGTCCGGGTATATTCCAAACGCCATGGCGCTGGTCGCCTCTCAGGTGCCGCGCGAGCGCAGCGGCTGGGCGCTGAGCACGCTCTCCACGGCGCAGATCAGCGGCGTCATCGGTGGCCCGCTGCTGGGGGGCTTTCTGGCGGACCACGTCGGACTGCGCGCGGTATTTATCATCACTGCGGTTCTGCTGGTGGTCAGTTTTCTGGTCACGCTCTTTCTGATTAAAGAGGGAGGCCGCCCGGTTATCAGTAAATCTGAGCGCCTGAGCGGCAAGGCCGTTTTCGCCTCGCTGCCTTATCCGGGGCTGATGATCAGCCTGTTTGTCACCACCATGGTGATCCAGCTCTGTAACGGTTCCGTGGGGCCGATTCTGGCGCTGTTTATCAAGTCAATGGAGCCGGAGAGCACGAATATCGCTTTTTTAAGCGGCATGATTGCCGCCGTGCCGGGCGTATCCGCCCTGATTTCCGCGCCGCGTCTCGGAAAACTGGGTGACAGGATCGGTACGGCGCGCATCCTGATGGCGACGCTGATCTTTGCGGTGGTGCTCTTTTTCGCCATGTCGTTCGTCACCTCTCCGCTTCAGCTTGGCGTACTGCGATTTCTTCTCGGCTTTGCCGATGGCGCCATGTTGCCTGCGGTACAGACCCTGCTGGTCAAATATTCCAGCGACCAGGTGACGGGGCGTATTTTTGGATATAACCAGTCATTTATGTATCTGGGGAATGTTGCCGGTCCGCTTATTGGCGCCTCCGTTTCCGCGATGGCCGGTTTTCGCTGGGTATTTGCGGCGACGGCGATTGTCGTTTTAATCAATATTATCCAGCTGGCTATTGCGCTGCGACGCCGCAGACAAATGGCGGAGGCGAAATCGGCGAGATAACGCTTTCGCAGATGTATTATATATTCTTATGGTAGCCGCATTTTTATATAACAAAATGCGGCATCTTTTTATAGAAAAACGTTTCGCTCACGGCGAGGTCTCTTTATTTCCGTTTCTGTATCACTTTTGCATACCATAATTAATTTCTTCTCTTTGCATTATGGATTCAGAGTGATAACGTCAGATAAAACTGAAAAGGAACTGGCACGATGAAAAACCTCATTGCTGAATTGCTGGTCAAGCTGGCACAAAAGGAAGAAGAGTCAAAAGAGCTGGTGGCCCAGGTCGAAGCGCTTGAAATTGTGGTCACCGCGCTGCTGCGACAAATGGCGAAAACCGATCAGCAGGCGTTGATTGAGAGCGTGGAAGGCGCGCTGGAGAGCGTCAGGCCTGAATCGCAGGTACCGGTTGAAGATGCTGAGATGCTCCACCAGTACGTAAAGAAGCTGTTAAGGCATCCTCGCAGCTAAACCGTCACAGGACGTAACGACGTGTCATAGAATTGTCATGCAGGATGCCTATAGTCGCTCTGTTTTTATTTTTATGTATTTTTACATGGAGAAAATAAATTGAAACAGAGCGCACTTTTCATCGCATTACTTCCTCTGTTAATTACCCCTGCCATTTATGCTGACACGACGCAAACCAGCGTCCTGGATAATCGCGCGGCAAAAGGGGATATCACCCAGCCCGGCGGCGCGCGCCGATTGTCGGAAGATCAAACCGCCGCCATTCGCGCTTCGCTTAATGAAAAACCGGCGAAAAATATTATTCTGCTGATTGGCGATGGAATGGGTGATTCCGAAATCACGGCGGCGCGAAATTATGCCGAGGGGGCGGGCGGCTTTTTTAAAGGTATCGACGCATTACCGCTGACCGGACAATATACCCACTACGCGCTGGATAAAAAAACCGGTAAACCGGATTACGTAACGGACTCTGCGGCCTCGGCCACGGCGTGGTCCACCGGCGTGAAAACCTATAATGGCGCGCTGGGCGTGGATATTCACGAAAAAGATCGTCAAACCCTTCTGGAGATGGCAAAAGCGGCGGGCCTGGCGACCGGGAACGTCTCCACCGCTGAACTTCAGGATGCGACGCCTGCGGCGCTGGTGGCACACGTGACCTCGCGTAAGTGCTACGGCCCGTCAGTGACCAGCGAAAAATGCCCAACGAACGCGCTGGAAAAAGGCGGCAAAGGCTCGATTACGGAACAGCTGCTGAATGCGCGTCCTGACGTGACGCTGGGCGGCGGCGCGAAAACCTTCGCGGAAACCGCGACGGCGGGCGAGTGGCAGGGCAAAACGCTGCGCGAGCAGGCGCAGGCGCGCGGCTATCAGCTGGTGAGTGACGCAAATACGCTGGCGGCGATAACCGAGGCGAACCAGGACAAGCCGCTGCTGGGGCTGTTCTCTGACGGCAACATGCCCGTGCGCTGGGAAGGTCCAAAAGCCTCATATCACGGTAATATCGATAAGCCAGCGGTGACCTGTACGCCTAACCCTAAACGCAAGGACAGCGTACCGACGCTGGCGGCGATGACCGATAAAGCGATCGATCTGCTGAGCAAGAGCGAAAAAGGGTTCTTCCTGCAGGTTGAGGGGGCGTCGATCGATAAGCAGGATCATGCGGCAAATCCGTGCGGTCAGATTGGCGAAACCGTCGATCTGGACGAAGCGGTGCAGAAGGCGCTCGCGTTCGCGAAAAAAGACGGTAACACCCTGGTGATCGTCACTGCGGATCACGCGCACGCCAGCCAGATCGTTCCGCCAGATACCAAAGCCCCTGGCCTGACGCAGGCGCTCAACACCAAAGATGGCGCCGTCATGGTGATGAGCTACGGCAACTCTGAAGAAGAGTCCATGGAGCACACCGGCACCCAGCTGCGCGTTGCCGCCTACGGCCCGCACGCGGCCAACGTGGTAGGCCTGACCGATCAAACGGATCTGTTCTACACCATGAAGGCGGCGCTGGGTCTGAAATGATAAATTCCCGGCGGAAATCACATCTGCCGGGTGGTTTTTTTCCTGTCACGAACCAGACTTACAGGGAATGTTCACAAAAGGATGGTGCAATGAAAACAACATTACTGGTTACTCTGCTCTCCGGCCTGTTCCTGGTCGCATCGGCGAACGCGGAAGAGAAAACATTAACGCCGCAGCAGCAGCGTATGACCACCTGTAATCAACAGGCGACGTCTCAGAGTCTGAAGGGCGATGCCCGCAAGACCTACATGAGCGACTGCCTCAAAAACGGCGCTTCAAAGCCAGCTGAAAAAAGCCTGACGCCTCAGCAGCAAAAGATGCGCGAGTGTAATGCCAAGGCAACCGAGCAGTCCCTGAAAGGGGATGACCGCAGCAAGTTCATGAGTGCCTGCCTGAAGAAAAAAGTGTAGTTCGAACGGGTGAGCGGCTCCGGCGGCTCACCCGAAATTTCATACTTTCCCCGCAGACCCCCTCTCTATAATTTGGGAAAATGTTTCAGAATATTCCCAAAAATGATGAATGATGAAACGTATTACAACACAAAGCGCATTCGGGAAGAGTGGAATTTAACCCTTTCTCAGGATGACCCTCACCGCGCCGGCATTCAGTTTGCCCGGCGCGTTCGGCTGGCGCGCGCCGTGGGGCTGGCAGCGATGTTTTTCCCGGTTGCGGGCATGCTGGTCACCCATTTTTTACCCGGAGGCTGGTGGCTTTTACTGGTGGGGTGGGCGTTCGTCTGGCCCCATTTCGCCTGGCAGTTATCCTGCCGGGCCGCGTCACCTCATCAGCAGGAAGAGTTCAATCTTAAGATCGATGCCATCATTGCCGGGCTCTGGATCGGCGTGATGGGGATGAGCGCGTTACCCACGGCAGCGCTGGTGATGATGGTCGGGATGAATATGATGGGCTCCGGGGGCTGTCGTCTGTTTATCCCGGGGATCCTGCTGACTCTGCTCTCCGCGCTGGTGACGCTGCCGCTTGTTGGGCGTGTGGCCGTCTTCAACCCCGACCTCGTGGAGTGGAGCTTAACGCTTCCCGTACTGGTGCTTTATCCCATGCTGTTTGCCTGGCTCAGCCACCGCACCGCCGTCAGGCTTGCGGAACATAAACAGCGGCTGGAAATGATGAGCACCCGCGACGGCATGACCGGGGTCTATAATCGCCGACACTGGGAAATGCTGCTGCGAAATGAATTTGAGCATTGCCGCCGCGATCGCTGCACCGCCACGATTTTACTGATTGATATCGACCACTTTAAAAATATCAACGATACCTGGGGGCACGATGTGGGCGACGAGGCGATCATTGCCATCACGCGCCAGCTTCAGATGTCGGTGCGGTCAGGTGATGCCATCGGCCGGTTTGGCGGGGATGAGTTTGCGGTGATTATGTCGCAGACCGCAGCGGAAAGCGCCATCGCCGTCATGTCCCGGGTGCATGAGCGGCTGGAAAAGCTGTCGCTACCGTGCGCGCCAAAAGAGGCGCTGCGCATCAGCGTGGGCGTTGCCCCCTGGGGGCCGCAGTTTGCACATTATCGGGAATGGCTAAAGGCGGCTGACGTGGCGCTGTACAGGGCGAAAAATGCCGGGCGCAGCCGCACCGAAGTGGCCGCCTGACGCCCGACTGAAACGATCAGGATTTACTCAGCTTCTCTGATTTTTCCATGCATTTTGCCATTGCCTCAATGACGGCCGAGCGGAATCCGCGCTCCTCCAGCACCCGCACCGCTTCGATGGTGGTACCGCCTGGGGAGCAAACCATATCTTTCAGTTCACCCGGGTGTTTGCCGGTTTCCAACACCATTTTGGCGGAGCCCATGACGGCCTGCGCGGCGAACTTATACGCCTGGGCGCGCGGCATTCCGCCAAGCACGGCGGCATCGGCCATCGCTTCCAGGAACATGAAGACATACGCAGGCGCAGAACCACTCACGCCCACCACCGGATGGATCATCGATTCGGCAATCACTTCCGCTTCGCCGAAGCAGCGGAAAATGTTCAGCACATCGGCTACGTCTTCCGGGGTCACCAGCGCGTTAGGCGTGACGGAGGTCATGCCGGCGTTAACCAGCGAGGGGGTATTGGGCATTGCGCGAACAATTTTGCGGTCATGGCCCAGCGCGCGCGCCAGCTGGTCAAGCGTCACGCCCGCGGCAATCGACACCACCAGCGTCTCTTTATTCAGGCTGGAGGTGATGTCGCTCAGCACTTTGATCATGATGTTCGGCTTGACGGCGCCAAAGACGATATCGGCGACCTGGGCCACTTCCTGCGCGCTTTCGGCAGCGTTAATCCCGTATTGATCGCGCAGCGCGGCGACCTTGTCCGGTGACGGGGTATAGACCCAAATCTGACCCGGCAGCACCTGCCCGCTGGCGATCAGGCCGCCCAGAATGGCTTTGCCCATGTTACCGCAGCCGATAAACCCGATTTTCTTGTCCATCACGATCCTCCGTCATTATGCGTTGTTTTCTCTGATTGATAGCTTAACAACGAAATGCAGGCGACAATAGTCGGCAGAGACATTATGGGGAGACAATATGGCGATTTGGGTTGATGCGGACGCGTGTCCGAACGTGATTAAAGAGATTTTATTTCGCGCCGCCGAGCGCGTTCAGATGCCGCTGACGCTGGTGGCGAACCAGAACATTCGCGTGCCGCCTTCGCGCTTCATTCGTTCTTTGCGCGTGCCTGCCGGATTCGACGTGGCAGACAACGAAATTGTCCGCCTGTGCAGCGCGGAAGATCTGGTGATCACGGCGGACATTCCGCTGGCGGCCGACGTGCTGGAGAAAGGGGCGGCGGCGCTCAATCCGCGCGGAGAGCGATACTCGCCGTCGACCATCCGCGAGAAGCTTACGATGCGCGATTTTATGGATACCATGCGGGCCAGCGGCGTGCAGACCGGTGGGCCGGACAGCCTGTCACAGCGCGATCGCCAGCAGTTTGCTGCCGAGCTGGATAAATGGCTGCTGGAAGTGAAGCGCCGTACAGCGAAATGATAATTATTGTCAATGTGTGGTACAGTGTGGCCTCCACAGGGTTGTCATCCCGTACCGCTTTGCAGTAAAGTAATCGCAACATCTTCTGCAATTATTTCTTTACACTCTTCAGCCTTCCGGCATCAAGGGGAACACCTGGCTATGACCCAACCCATCTTTTTAGTTGGCCCCCGCGGCTGTGGGAAAACCACCGTTGGCCTGGAGCTGGCACGCGTGTGTCATCGCCAGTTTGTGGATACCGACCACTGGCTGCAAACCGAGGCCGGAAAAACCATCGCCGACATTGTTGAGCAGGAAGGCTGGGAGAGCTTTCGCGCACGCGAAACGGCCGCGCTGAAAGCGGTCACGACCCCGTCCGCGGTGATCGCCACCGGCGGTGGCATTGTTCTGGCGGAGTGTAATCGTCACTTTATGCGCGAAAAGGGGATTGTGATTTACCTCAGCGCGCCGGTGTCGGCCCTGGTTGGGCGTCTGGAAGCCTTTCCGGAAGAGGGGCAACGCCCTGCGCTGACCTCCAGGCCGCTGAACGAAGAGGTGAGTGAAGTGCTGGCCGAACGCGATGCGTTATACCGCGAAGCGGCTCACCACGTGGTGGATGCGTCCGCCTCTCCCGAAGACGTTGTGATTCAGATTATTACCGCCCTGCGTTTGGCGTGTGCCAGCTAAGCGGCGTCTATACTTATAGCTCAGACATAAAAAAAGGATGAGCTATGCCAACAAGACCTCCCTATCCGCGTGAAGCGCGCATTGTGACCGTTGAAAAAGGCCAGACAGGTCACACTGTGACCTGGTATCAACTGCGTGCCGATCACCCCAAACCCGACTCGCTGATCAGTGAACACGAGACGGAACAGGAAGCGCTGGATGCGAAGCGGCGCTATGAAGATCCCGACATAACCTGAGCGGTTTCCTAAACGCTCCAGGATCGTGCCTGAATCACACTTTTTACTCATCGTAAAAGTTAAGCAGGAGTTAATATTTAGTTAATACAAGTAACTCTGGTATCGGCAGGCGATCTTTACATTTCGGTGTCGGGATCACCTGCTACGCTTGGTGCTGTTTTGTTGAAAAAACGAACTGTGCAGCGTAGTGAGCCTGTACCTGTGTGCACGATGTTGGAGTAATGGAAGGCGATAAAGATGAAGGCAACGTTGGCGATCCTCACCATTGGTGTGGTCCCTGTAAGCGAAGTGTTACCGCTCTTAACCGAGCATGTATCTGAACAACAGATTACGCATCTCAGCCTGCTGGGCAAGATGAGTCGGGAAGAGGTCATGGAAGACTACGCTGTCGAGGCGGGGGAGGATCCCCTGGCGACGTTATTAAGTGACGGTAAACTGGCGCATGTTTCCCGCCAGAAGATCGAGCGCTCGCTGCAGGGCGTAATAGAAGTGCTCGATAATCAGGGATATGACGTTATTTTGCTGATGAGCACCGCCCCCATAAAGGGACTTACGGCGCGCAATGCGATTTTGCTGGAACCGATGCGCATCATTCCGCCGCTGGTGGCCTCCATCGTGGATGGCCATCAGGTGGGGGTGATTGTCCCCATTGAGGAGCTCATGGATAACCAGGAGGCAAAATGGCACGTGCTGGAAAAAGTGCCCTTGTACGCGCTGGCCAATCCGTTCTGGGACAGCGAGGCCAAACTCATTGCTGCCGGGAAGGAACTGCTGGAAAGAGGGGCCGATGTCCTGATTCTGGACTGTCTGGGGTTCCACCAGCATCATCGTGATTTACTGCAAAAAGCGCTGGATGTGCCGGTGCTGTTATCCAACGTTCTGATGGCTCGCCTGGCCTCGGAACTGCTCATGTAATGATTTTGCGTGACAGGTGATGAGCATGGCCCCTATAGTGAATTTTTATCTAAAAATATAAGGGCCAGTTCATGCTTCAGAGTAACGAATACTTTTCCGGTAAAGTGAAATCCATTGGTTTTACCAGCAGCAGCACTGGCCGCGCCAGCGTTGGCGTCATGGCGGAAGGGGAATACACCTTTGGCACGGCGGAAGCGGAAGAAATGACGGTCGTCAGCGGGGCGCTGAACGTCTTACTGCCGGGTGAAACGGAATGGAAAGTTTACGCAGCCGGACAGGTTTTCAACGTCCCTGGCCACAGTGAGTTCCATCTGCAGGTGGCTGAACCTACCTCTTATCTGTGCCGCTACCTGAAATAAAAAATTAGCCGGGTGGCGCTAACGCTTACCCGGCCTACGGTTTGCCCGTTATCTCTGCGCTTCGCCGCCGAGGCCTTCCACCAGATTCTGAATCAACGCGGCCAGCTCGCCGGTCATCAGGATGAAGTCCGCGTCGAAACGCTGGGCGTAATCTTCCCTGTCGATATCTTCGTTCTGATCGCGCAGCTCGTCGCAGAACTTCAGACGCTTCACGGAGCCGTCGTCGCACATCACAAACTGAATACGCTGCTGCCAGTCGAGCGCCAGCTTGGTGACCACTTTACCCGCTTCGATGTGGACGGCGATTTCGTCGCTCACCAGATCCTGCTTCTTCGCGCGGATCACGCCGCCATCTTCCAGCAGGGCTTTCAGCTCGGCTTCATCAAGGATCTGGAAACCCTGAGCCGCAGCACCGCTGCGTACCCATTCGGTCAGCGTCAGCTCGATCGGCGTTTCCAGCGCCAGCGGAACGACCGGTAACGAGCCGATGCTCTTACGCAGCAAGGCCAGCGTATCTTCTGCTTTCTTGGCGCTGGCGCAGTCCACCATGATCAGCCCGTTAACGGTGTCGATCCACATCATGGTCTGGCTGAAGCGGCTGAAGGCGCGCGGCAGCAGGGAGTGCAGTACTTCATCTTTCAGCGAATCTTTTTCGGTCTTTTTCAGCTTGCGGCCCTGTTCGGCTTCCAGCTTGAGAATTTTCGCTTCGAGTGCCTGCTTAACCACCGGCGTCGGCAGTATTTTCTCTTCTTTACGGGCGCAGACGATGATTTGACCCGTGCTGCTGGCGTGGGTCAGTGCATCGCTTTGTGAACCCATTGGCGGAACCCAACCGGTTTTCGCCATATCCTGGCTACCGCAAGGGGAAAAGGTATAAGCGGCTAACTGTTTTTCCATCTCTTCTGCACGCAGCGAAACGTCGCGGCTGAGACGGTAAACCATCAAATTTTTGAACCACAGCATGATAATTTCCACGGCCTTGTCGTTAAATCAGCGGGCATGATAACGAATTGTCGCATCGCTTGCATTGCTAATCGGGAAGCGTGCTTCTACTCTGTTGATAATCAAAATAATGAGGAGAGTCTTGTGCGTATTGGGATCGATTTGGGCGGCACCAAAACAGAAGTCATCGCACTGAGCGAGCAGGGGGAGCAGCTGTTTCGCCATCGTCTGCCAACGCCGCGCGATGATTATCACCAGACTATCGAGACGATTGCCAGGCTGGTCGAGATGGCCGAGCAGGCGACAGGGCAAACCGGCAGCGTCGGGATGGGGATACCGGGGTCGATCTCGCCGTATACCGGCGTGGTTAAAAATGCCAACTCCACCTGGCTCAACGGTCAGCCGTTTGATAAAGATTTAAGCGCGCGCCTGAAGCGGGAAGTGCGTCTGGCCAACGACGCCAACTGCCTGGCGGTCTCTGAGGCCATCGACGGCGCGGCGGCCGGCGCCCAGACCGTGTTTGCCGTGATCATCGGCACCGGCTGCGGTGCGGGCGTAGCGTTCGGCGGGCGCGCCCATATCGGCGGTAACGGCACCGCGGGCGAGTGGGGGCACAACCCGCTGCCGTGGATGGATGAAGACGAACTCAAATACCGCACCGAAGTGCCGTGCTACTGCGGAAAACAGGGCTGTATTGAGACCTTTATCTCCGGTACCGGCTTTGCGACCGATTACCACCGCCTGAGCGGCCAGCCGCTCAAGGGAAATGAGATCATGCGTCTGGTCGAAGCGCAGGATCCGGTGGCGGAGCTGGCCCTGAGCCGCTATGAAATGCGGCTGGCGAAATCCCTGGCGCACGTGGTGAATATTCTCGATCCGGACGTAATTGTGCTGGGCGGCGGCATGAGCAACGTCGACCGGCTGTACGCCACGGTGCCGAACCTGGTGAAGCAGTGGGTCTTCGGCGGCGAGTGTGAAACGCCGATCCGCAAAGCCGTCCACGGGGACTCCAGCGGCGTGCGCGGCGCGGCGTGGCTGTGGCCAGAATAAACGGCTCTGTAAGCCCGGTAAGCGAAGCGCCAGCGGGCGAATTCAGGCAGCCACAATAAAAAAGCCGGGTGGCGGCTACGCCTTACCC